>JADFJT010000193.1 GCA_022566015.1 Pseudomonadota bacterium
CAGCGTCATTGGCCAGGCGGAAATTCAACTCGGTTCAGAGCAACTCGGGCTGGATGAATCATTGGGACGAGTTCCCGGTTTGTTCACACTCAATCGGTATAATTTTGCTCAGGATTTACGCCTTTCTATCCGGGGATTCGGCGCACGATCAAGTTTTGGTATTCGCGGAATCAAGGTTATCGTCGATGGAATCCCCGAAACCTTGCCGGACGGACAGGGATCGGTGGATGGGATTGACATAGGTTCAGCCAGTCAGATCACCGTAATTCGTAGTCCGTCATCTTCGTTATATGGGAATGCTTCAGGTGGAGCGATTTTAATCGAATCCGAGCGAGGGCCGATGATACCTTTTGCAGAAGCCCGCGCCACATTTGGCGATTACAATTTTAAAAAGCAACAGCTAAAAACAGGCGGTGACACCGGCAAGCTTAATTACCTGCTGAATCTCTCGGACACTACAATCGATGGCTATCGAGATCATAGTAAGTTCGAAAACAACCAGCTTAACACACGTCTTGAAGCTAGGCTCTCGACCACTTCCAGCTTACTAACCACGATACATCATACCGATCAACCAGCTGCCGATGATCCGGGTGGTCTTACTTCCGCAGAAGCCGCGAGCGATCCTACACAGGCCCGGGCACAAAACCTGTCCTTTGACGCAGGCGAGGAATTAAAACAAACTCGAATCGGCCTACTGTATAAAACCAGTCTTAGCGAAAATCACGATTTGGAAGCACGGATCTACAATACGGATAGAGATTTCAGCAACAAGCTCCCTTTTCAAAACGGTGGCATCGTGAAATTGGACCGCAATTTTCATGGAACCGGTATTAAATATACGGTGGAAGGCGACCTGGGGGACAAACCTAATCGATTTCTGGTCGGAATAGATTTTGACCGTCAGGACGATGATCGTAGCCGTTTCGATAATCTGCAGGGCGTGACCGGTGCGCAGACCTTCAAACAGAACGAGCTGGTAACATCACTTGGTGCTTTTTTACAAAATGAAACCAAATTCAGCGATATCGCCGAGTTCACCGTTGGCATTCGATATGATGAAGTGAAGTTTAACGTTAACGACCAATTTCTAGCCGATGGCGATGATTCCGGCGATATTAACTTCTATCAAGTCAGTCCAATGGCAGGTATTAGCATCAGGCGCGGCAGTAACACACATCTGTACGCCACCATCTCGAGCGCATTTGAAACACCGACTACCACCGAGTTCGCTAATCCTGACGGCGGTGGGTTTAACCAGTCACTTGAAGCACAGGAATCGATTAACTACGAAATAGGCATTAAAACTAAAACCTCCAGCTACCGTTTTGAAGCAGCCCTGTTCCACATTGATATTGATAATGAATTGACTCCGTTCGAGCTGCCGGCCCAACCTGGGCGAATATTTTTTGAAAATGCGGGTTCATCCAGTCGCAATGGATTGGAACTTTCATATACTCGTCAACTCGCCGAGCAGCTTAGATTATCGATGGCTTATACCTACTCGGATTTTACTTTTGATCGCTTTACCGACACAAATGGCAATGAATTTGACGGTAATCACAGTCCCGGGATTCCACAGGACCTGCTTTACCTCGACTTTCCCTGGTTTGGAGATTCAGGATTTTATGCAAAATGGGACGTTACCTACACGGGTGGGATATATGCCGATAATGCGAATCAAATCAGCGTGGAATCTAGTACCGTCTCGAACTTACGCCTTGGGCATAATGTTTTTTACGATGACTGGGAAGTGGCATCGTTCCTCGGAGTCAATAATCTGTTCGACGAGGATTATAATGACAATATCCGGATCAATGCGTTTGGCGGCCGCTATTTTGAGCCTGCGCCAGAGCGTAATGCCTATATCGGAATAACAGTGCGCAGGTATATCTCTCGCTATGGCCCATAACAATAAATAAACTTTATGTCGAAGGGACTCATTTATTTTCAAGAGCCTTCTCAGCGTCGCCTTAGGGTCGATAGTACGCATTCGAATAATTGGCTTGTAGGTCTCTGATCGGCACGGAGCGGACGTTCAGGAAGTATCGGTAATTAAGTATTGTGTCCCTAGAACTACCAAGTATCGCTGACGAGGTATACTGTCAAGTTAGCGCAAATCGCCGTTATTCTGATTCTCCCAGCGCAAATTTTATTGCCTGGTCATATGACATTTTGCCCCCTTTATTCCAGGCATGATCGAAGGAATCCATCCCCAGTTTCTGTTTTGCTAGCTCGACACGATGGGCGACTTCGGTTTGGTCTATCCGATCACCGGCCTATCCAT
>JADFJT010000112.1 GCA_022566015.1 Pseudomonadota bacterium
CCTACTTTTGGCGGACCAATGGATCCGGCCGACTGAGGAAAATCTCCTGAGGGAACAAAGGACTAGCAAGGGCGTGAGTATATTTATGAAATGTCCGGGCTAGATCCAGTAAACAAATATAAATAATCCCAGCCAGACCACGTCAACAAAGTGCCAATACCAGGCAACCGCCTCGAATCCGAAATGCTTGTCCGGGCTGAAATGGCCCTTCATCGACCGAATCATAATCACCAGTAGCATGATCGCGCCCATGGTCACGTGGAATCCGTGAAAACCGGTCAACAGGTAGAATGTACTGCCATAAATACCTGAATCGAGGCGTAAATTCAGCTCGCTGTACGCATGTGAGTATTCAACAGCCTGTAAAAATACAAACAAGAATCCAAGCGCTACGGTGGCAAACAACCAGTACACCAACCATACTCGATCCTGGCGCCTGAGTGCATGATGAGCAAGTGTTAGGGTAAATCCAGAGGTTAATAGAATAGCGGTATTGATCGCGGGTAAACCCCAGGCACCCATGGCTTCCCTGGCGACTGCAAATTTATCGGCCAACGGGACGGCAAGCAATGGCCAGGCTGCTTCGAAATCCGGCCACAATAACCAGGCTGTTGCATCGTTGTTAGATGCTCCCGCTAGCCAGGGGATCGAATACACCCGGGTATAAAATAGTACGCCAAAAAATGCGCCGAAAAACATGACTTCCGAAAAAATAAACCAGCCCATACCCCATCGAAATGACATATCTACCTGTTTATTATAATAACCGGCCATGCTTTCATCGATCACCTGACCAAACCAGCCAAACATCATGAAGATGACGGTTGCGATTCCCAGAAACATCATCGTCAATTCGGCACCGTGCAGGAACCGGACTAGTCCAATTACCGTTAAGGTCAGGCCTATGGAACCAATGATGGGCCAATGGGTACCGTGTGGGACGTAATAATCATCTGATGATGCTGTACTCATGATTAGTCTCTCTCTATTTTTCCTGAATTCGATTTTTTATTGGTTAGCTCTGTAATACTTTCCGCTTCAGGTTTTATCCACAATAAAAAATGTATACGACAGCGTGATCTGTTCAATATTTTCCGAAATCGCACTATCGATAATAAATTGCAGCGGCATATCCCGACTTTCGTAACCGGCCAAATACTGTTGCGTGAAACAAAAGCACCTGGTCTTGTTAAAATATTTCGCTGCCTGTCCCGGCGAAACGCTTGGAACCGCCTGACCTGTTGTCGGCATTTCCGTCGAACTTCTGACCCTGTACAACGCGTCGTATAGCTTCCCCGGATGCACATCCATTTTTTTGACTAATGGTTCAAAACTCCAGGGCAACCCGGAACCGGTATTAGCCAGAAAGCGTACTTCTATCACTCGCGTGGTATCGACTCGAGTCGGATCTATTGCCGATACTTCGATTCGCCCGGTCTTACCGTTAAGCCCGGTGAGCGCAACAAAAACATCGTACAGCGGTATTAATGCAAAACTAAAGCCGAACATCAACAGCGCCATCAAGCTTAACTTGAGTGTGGGTGACCTCATGCAAAGTTACCCCATAAAAAAGCTGCCACAAAAAAACTTATCACTATTAGCAAATGTGCGATCACTATGCGCTTAAGCCGTCGCTTGCGAACTTCTGGCGACGGTCCGCCTATCTGCTGCTCTTGCATCGATTACCACCCCAGAAGCGTGTTTGGGGAGAAAAATCTCCGCCCCTTACTTAATTTCAAATCTTAATTTCAATCCTTGATATCAGGTGCTTTGGTGAAACTATGGTATGGCGGCGGCGATGACAATTGTTCAAACTCAAGCCCAGTCGCTCCCTCCCATACTTGCCCGCTGGCCTTTTTTCCACCCTTGATAGTCTTCACGACTATATAAAGAAAGAATATCTGCGCCAGGCCAAAAGCGAAGCCACCCATACTGGAAATCATATTAAACTCGGCGAATTGCAATGAATAATCCGGAATACGTCGTGGCATTCCCGCGAGTCCAAGGAAGTGCTGTGGGAAAAATAGCACATTAACCGCTATGGTCGACCACCAGAAATGAATTTTACCGTGCGTTTCGTTGTACATGTGGCCAGTCCATTTCGGCACCCAGTAATAGAATGCTGCGATTATCGAGTAAAGGGCTCCGGTCACCAGCACGTAATGGAAATGTGCCACTACGAAATACGTATCATGATATTGAGTATCAACCGGCGCGACACCGAGCATCAAGCCAGATAAGCCGCCGATAGTAAACATTACGATGAACCCGATCGCCCACAGCATCGGCGTCTCGAAGGTCATCGAGCCTCTCCACATTGTGGATACCCAGTTAAATATCTTCACCCCGGTTGGTATCGATATCAGGATTGTGGCATACATGAAATACAACTCACCCGCAATCGGCATACCGACGGTAAACATGTGATGCGCCCATACCATAAACGACAGAATCGCGATCGAAGCCGTCGCATATACCATCGAACTGTATCCAAATAAGCGTTTACGCGCGAAGGTCGGCAGGATCGCCGAGACTATGCCAAATGCCGGCAAGATCATTATATACACTTCCGGGTGGCCAAAAAACCAGAATATATGCTGGAACATGACCGGATCGCCGCCACCGGCGGCATCGAAAAATGAGGTGCCAAAATGGCGATCGGTTAACATCATGGTGACCGCTCCGGCGAGTACCGGCATAACTGCGATCAACAGGTAGGCGGTGATCAACCAGGTCCATACGAACAACGGCATTTTCATCATGGTCATACCAGGTGCGCGCATATTCAGGATAGTGGCGATAATATTAATCGACCCCATGACCGAGGAGATCCCCATTAAATGTATTGCAACAATGAAAAAATCGGTACTGTCGGGAGCAAAAGTAGTCGATAACGGCGCATAGAATGTCCATCCGAACGCAGGCGCACCACCTTCCATAAACAATGTGCTAGCAAGTATCGTGAACGCAAAAGGTAAAAGCCAGAAGCTCCAGTTATTCATCCTCGGTAGAGCCATGTCTGGTGCACCGATCATCATCGGAATCAGCCAGTTTGCAAGCCCGACGAAGGCGGGCATGATGGCCCCGAATACCATAATTAATCCGTGCATCGTGGTCATTTGATTGAAAAAATCCGGCTCAACGAATTGCAGACCTGGCTGAAATAGCTCAGCCCGAATGACCATCGCCATGGCGCCGCCGAATAGCAGCATAATAAATGCCAGCCATAGATAAAGCGTGCCTATGTCCTTATGATTGGTCGTGGTAATCCAGCGAGTCAATCCTTTGGCCGGACCATGGTCATGGTGTTCGCCCTGGTACTCACCCAGTTCGTCGTGAGTGGCTTCTTGTGTCATTTAAATCCCCTTATCTCGCATTCTTGATAGCTGATGGCTGAACCATGTCACCTACACTATTGCCCAAACTGTTTCGTTCGAAAGTTATAACCGCTGCCAGATCAACGTCGCTGAGCTGGGCCTTATAGGCCGCCATCGCGGTACCCGATCTGCCATTCATCACCACATTCATATGTTCTGCGACACCTCCGGTGGCAACCGTACTATTTGTCATCGCTGGGAATATACCAGGAATGCCGGCACCAGTTGCGCCGTGGCATGCCAGGCAGTTAGTCCTGTAAACGGTTTCGCCTTGCGCCAGTAAATCCTGCATCGACCATTGAAGCTCGGCTGCAGCAGCGACGGCGACAGCCTCCGCTTTTTTGCCCGCAATCCATTGCTCATACTCGGGCTGGGTAACAGCCTCGACGACGATTGGCATGAAGCCATGATCTTTGCCACACAGCTCGGCACATTGACCACGATAGGTACCGGTTTTTTCGATGATGGCCCATGAGTCATTAATATAGCCCGGGATTACATCCTGTTTTACTGCAAGCTCAGGAACCCACCAGGCGTGGATTACATCGCTGGAATTAAACAGAAAGCGAATTTTCTTATTGATCGGGAGCACAACCGGCTGATCGACTTCGAGCAGGTAATTTTCTTTGCCCGTTGGATCTTTTATTACATCACGACTACTTTGCGCCAACGAGCTAATGAACGAAATATCCTCGTCGAGATAACTATATTTCCATTTCCACTGAATGCCTGTGACCTGCAGGTTGATATCGGCATTGGTCTTGGCGTCTTCCAGATCGATCAGTGTAATAGTCGCAGGAATCGCTATCGCGATCAAAACGATCAAGGGTGCTACTGTCCATATAACTTCTACCGTGGTACTTTCATGGAAAGACGCTGCAACAGCCCCTCTTGATTTTCTGTGATAAATAATTGACCAGGCCATAACAGCAAATACAGCGATTCCTACGACCGCACATATCCAGAATACGATCATGTGAAGGTCGTATATCTGGCGGCTAATGGGTGTAACCCCTTTGGTCATGTTGAAGGCATATTCGGCATGGAGTGATGACACCATCAGCATCGATGCCAGGCCCGCCAGAGCAATAGCGCCTCGCCTGATAAACTTGCTTAAATTCATTCTTATGCTCCTATGTTCGACGCTTAACCAAGGTATTATCAGCCCTATGCCTCGGTCTAAAAAATGCTGGGATTAATTCGCACACATGCGGTCGATCTGGGTTTTTCAGACAGCCTTAAAATCAAGTCAGAATTATACATTCTTTCAATTCGATATTGAATATATTGTTTTACAATATCGTCCCTTAGCTTCACTAGTGTAATAAGTTAGCCCACACCGGGCTGCACTGCTATTCTATACGGTATATTACGAGGTAATGTCTTTGAATAAATCAGCTGACGATGGCGAAGAAACCACTCGAATTAGCTACTGGCAAATATTGTTGAGTACCCTGTCGGCATTTATCGGCGTACAGAGCAATGCCAATCGCGAGCGTGATTTCAAGTACGGTAAAATCTCTCATTTTATTTTGATAGGGTTGCTGTTTGGGCTGGTTTTTATCTGCACTTTGGTCTTGGTAGTACGAATCGTGATGAGGGTCTCAGGGAGCTAACAAAATGAAGACAGCATTCGCCACACTCACTGTGCAACCGGGCACATGGATTACACATTACGGTGTCTCGTTCCGATTTGTCTTCTGAATAAAAATCCCGATAATTTCCAGCGAACCAGTATTCAGATTTTTTACAATTAAAATATTGACAAATTTTGGATTGTTTCAAGATACTGCCGGCCACAAATAATTAACACTGCTATTTATATAGATTCGAGTAAACTGTTACGGGATTAAATAACCCGGAGGATTTTTATGAAATTGCTCAGGCATTATTTCATTAGTGATAGTTTGGATGACCTGGAACTGTTTGAAGAACAGCTGGAAGCTGCTGGTGTTACCACTCCACAAATCCACGTGCTAAGCCTGCACGATGAAGAATTGGCACATCATGATCATTTAAACTATGTCCAGTCGTTTATGAAAAAGGACATCGTTCATTCGGCTGAACTCGGCGCCATAGTCGGTGTTTGCGTGGCTACTATCACCCTTATCGTTGCCTACTATGCTGGCTGGACTGAAACCGCGGCGGGCTGGGTTCCTTTTATTTTCCTGGCGATATTGCTACTGGGTTTTTGTACCTGGGAAGGGGGGCTGATCGGTATGCACAGGCCTAATTATCACTTCGCACGTTTTTCGGAAGCCCTGAAAAACGACAAGCACATTTTTTTTATCGACCTGGAGCCCAACCAGGAAGAAGTCCTGGAGCGGTTGGAGAAGTCACACCCGCAGGTGGAACTGGCTGGAACAGGCTCGGCAACTCCGTACTGGCTGGTCTGGCTGGAAGATAAAATACCAAAATTCTTCAGTAAAACCTTCCCATGATAGATGCGATTTAATCGATAGAAAGGTAGACCGGGAAGCATCCAAATACCGTAATACCCTGGATTATGATTGGCGCATAATCCAGGAAATTATACCGCATTTATTACTTCGTCGGCTCTTCCATGATCAGAAGTCCGGGCCCACCATCGAGGTATACTTCGCGCGTTTCTTTGGTGTAGTCCGCTTCGAAGCTCATCAGGCTAATCAATACCATTAATGCACCCGTTGGTATCAAGATGGCGCAGGCCATGGCCAGGCGCTCATAGTACAAATGCATGAACACTGCGACAATAAATCCTGCCTTTAGAAACATGAAAATTAGGATCAGTGTCCACCTGAGATAACCCTGAAACTGCAGGTAGTCAACCATGTAAGACAATGTGCTCAGTACAAACAGCAGCCCCCAGACCCAGAAATACATAGAAATCGGGTGCTGTTGCCCTTCTACTTTAGCTTCACTCATACCCGACCCCTACCAGAGATAAAACAGTGCAAAGATAAATACCCATACCAGGTCGACGAAATGCCAATAGAGTCCCATGATTTCAACGACCTCGTAGCCGCCCCTGCGGCTGGTGAAAAAACCCGGTTTCCTGTCCTCAAGATAACCCTTCCACACTTTTCTGGCCATAATGAGCAGAAAAATCACGCCGATTGTCACGTGCGTGCCATGAAATGCGGTAATCATGAAAAAGCTCGCGCCAAACTGGGCGGCGCCCATCGGGTTACCCCAGGGACGAACACCTTCGTCAATAATGAGTTTGGTCCATTCGAAGGCCTGCATACCGACGAACGAAGCGCCAAACAAGGCCGTCATGACTAACAGGAACGCGGTCATTTTCCGGTTTTTCTCATAACCGAATTTAACCGCCATAGCCATGGTGCCACTGCTGCTGATGAGTATGAAGGTCATGATCGCGATCAGGAGCAGCGGTATGTGCTCGCCAAAGAGTGTTAACGCGAACACTTCGCTTGGATTAGGCCAGGGTACGGTAGTGGACATGCGCACCGTCATGTAGCTGGTCAGGAAAACGGTAAAAATGAAGGTATCACTGACCAGGAAGATCCACATCATCGCCTTGCCCCAGGGAACCCGCTTGAAGGCTCGCTGATCGGAAGACCAGTCTGCGACGACGCCCTCCAGGCCTTCTACCATAGCGATTGAACGCCTCGTATCTTCTACCACTGCTTCGTTAGCCATGCATTATTCCTATTATCTTTAAGTTAGCTCTAAGGAAGGTCTGATTAAGTCAGACCTTCCTGCAGTACAGGGGCAGGTTTTTGCTCCTCGGCAGTTGCTCCTGCACTGCTCTAATAAGTTACATGACCGCCACGGATGGTGGAAATGCAATGGGGATGTCGGAACATCCCTTGCCCATGTAACGATGCAAAACCTGCATTTCCCACCTCCGTGTGGGTCAAGTGCCACCAAAATCAATGATTAGATGTCATAGATTTTGTATGAGAAAGAGATCATCACATTTTCTCTCTTCGTCCTCTGAGAAGTCATGGAAGACTTATTCAGAGGTTTTCTCATTAAATCTTTCCCTAAGTTGACAGCAACAACCCGAATAAAATCACCCAGATGACGAGCAGGAAGTGCCAGTACACTGCACACAGTTCCACGCTCATACGCAGTCGGGCGATATCATACCCACTCAACAGTTTGACCATCGTTCTGCCCCAGGCTATCAGGCCACCCAGTAAATGCAGCGCATGTGTCCCGGTAATCAGGTAAAAGAACGCATTCGCCGGGTTAGTGTGTACAAAATAGCCCGCTTCGACCAGTTGTTGCCATGCCAGCCACTGCCCGACCATAAATGCTAATGCGAAAAAACCACCCACGAACAAGGCGTTGCGCGCAGATTTGACCTGTTCTCTGCCCGCCGAAATATGCGCCCACTGCAGGGCGATACTGCTCAGAACCAACAAACCTGTATTAAACCACAGCAGCTTCGGGTCAGGTAATGGTCGCCAGTCCCCCAGTTCCATGCGCATCGTGTAGGCACTGATAAACAGTGCAAACAATGATGCGATCACCGCGAGAAAAACAAACAATCCGAGTTTGGCATCGGGTAAACGTAACGAGCGGCCACTGAAATCTTCGCTCGAACCGTGGTGAGCGTGGGCCTCCCATGGCCTTGTATTAATCGACTGCTTCAATAACCACCAGGCGACTACAGCCATCAGTGCGGCGATGAATAATAAAGTAACATGCATGGTTTAATTCGCCGTTAAGTTGGCGCACCTTCATCCAGATCGACGCTTTCCCCTTTCTCTACACGAGAAGGCGGTACGTTTTGAGGGATGTAGTCGAGTTCGGCGCCCGGTACACTGTAATCATAGGCCCAGCGGTAGACCAATGGCAGATCTTTGCCAAAGTTGCCATGCTGCGGTGGCGTATCGGCAGTTTGCCACTCCAGCGTCGTGGCTTCCCAGGGGTTACCACCCGCTTTCTTGCCACGGTAATAACTGACGAACAGGTTATAGAAAAATACCAGTTGAACAGCGCCCACAATGAAAGCCGCAATGGATATCCCCGCGTTCAGGGTCATCGCGGATTCTGGGATAAAATCAATGCCCTCTATGGAGTAGTACCGGCGTGGCACGCCCAGGAATCCCAGGTAATGCATCGGATAGTAGATGGCATAGGTACCGAGAAAAGTGACCCAAAAATGAAATTTACCCAGGGTGTCGTCCAGCATACGTCCGGTAACTTTCGGGTACCAGTGGTAGATGGCGCCAAACACGACTAGCACAGGTGATACCGCCATCACCATGTGGAAGTGGGCGACCACGAACATGGTGTCTGAAAGCGGCAGGTCGATGGTTACGTTACCGAGGAACAATCCGGTCAGTCCACCGTTGACAAAGGTGAATATAAAACCGATCGCAAACAGCATCGGCACGGTCAGGCGGATGTTGCCGCGCCATAGCGTCAGCACCCAGTTATAAACCTTGATCGCCGTCGGGACTGCGATGATCAGTGTCGTAGTCGCAAAAAAGAAACCAAAATAGGGGTTCATGCCGCTGACGTACATATGATGCGCCCAGACCACGAAACTGAGCGCGCCGATAATGATTATAGCCCACACCATCATACGATAACCGAAGATGGCTTTCCTGGCATGGACAGCGAGCAGGTCGGAGACGATGCCGAAAGCCGGCAGTGCGACGATATAAACCTCGGGATGGCCGAAAAACCAGAACAGGT
>JADFJT010000194.1 GCA_022566015.1 Pseudomonadota bacterium
GTTGCTCCGAGCATAACTGGTCGTAAATCTTAACCAGGCTATTTTTTAAATTGACTTATCAAATCTTCAAATGGTGCTGGCTTTTCGATGCCGTATCCCTGGGCATAATCGACTCCTATCTCGATCAGCATATTCTTGATCTCATCGTTTTCCACAAATTCGGCGATGGTCTTCATACCCATGACATGACCAATGTCATTAATCGATTTGACCATCGCATGATCGATCGGATCTTTGACTATATCCTTCACAAGCATGCCATCAATTTTCAGGTAATCGACTGGCAGGTTCTTCAGGTACCCAAATGATGATAGCCCACTCCCAAAATCATCCAGCGCAAAACGGCAACCCATTTCTTGCAGGATAGAAATGAAAGTACTGGCCGCGCCCAGGTTGGATATGGCCGCGGTCTCGGTAATTTCAAAACAAATCTTGCGGGTATTGATTTTGAATTCGTTTATTAGGGCAATCACCGAGGTGAGAAAATGACCACTGGTCACCGATTGACCCGAGAGGTTAATCGAGATGAAATTAACCTGTTCGACAAAATCCGGATGATCGGCCATTAATGACAATGCCCGTTCAATAACCCATGTATCCAGTTTACCGATGATATCGTAGCGCTCGGCAGCTGCCAGAAAAGCACCCGGGGGTATGATATTCCCGTCCCCGTCCAGCATTCTGATGAGCAGCTCATAATGTTTCTCGCTGCTCTCATACAACGGCACTATGCTCTGGGCATATAAGGCGAATAAATTGTCCTCCAATGCCTGGTTGATACGGGATACCCATTGCATTTCACCGTGGCGTTGCGCCATTTCAGTGTCTTCCGGCTGATATACATGGATTCGGTTTCGGCCCAGATCTTTCGCCATATAACAGGCGGCATCGGCCTGCCGCAGTACTTCGTTTACATTGGCTGTGGATTCGTTGATAGCCACCAGCCCAATACTGACACCAATGCGGAAAGTTTGCCCTTCCCAGCGAAAGTGGAAATTCTGAACGGCCTGTTGCAATGCGGTGACAGTCCCTTGAGCCTGATCCAGCGTACAGTGCTCCATCAAGACTCCGAACTCATCACCCCCTAGCCGAGCCAGGGTATCACGCCGCCGCACTGTTCCTTTCAGTATCTTTCCCAGTTGGCGCAGTAATTCATCGCCCGCGGGATGACCACAGGTATCATTGACCACTTTGAACCGGTCCAGGTCCATAAAACAAAGCGCATGATCTCCTTTCTCCGTTTTTATAGTTGTGATCAGACGATCGACCCTGCGTTCAAATTCGTAGCGATTAATAAGATCGGTCAGGGCATCGTGGCTGGCCTGGTAGCTAAGCTCCTGCGCAGCCTGCCTGCGTGCAGTCGAGTCAGAATTAACCGAAACCCATACTTCCCCATAAATTGGGTGACTAAAAGAGGATATGTTTACAGAGCACCAAAAAACAGTTCCATCTTTTTTAATATTACAAATTTCACCCTGCCATTTACCATGAATTATAAGTTCCGCATGAATTTCCCTGGCTGTTTCCTCCGGGCTTAAGTCCGTTGGTGCATTAACAGATGAAACCGGTTTTCCAATCATTTGTCCTGTTTCGTACCCAAACAATTTGTCAAAGGCCGGATTCGTATAAACAATCGTGGCATCGCTGGTTCTAGTCAGGATTGCTGATTCTGCCATGTTAGAAGTTATTTGACTCTGTGTGAGCAGTTCATCTTCAATCTGCTTTCGTTCTATGCGCATGATTTCAAACGAGTGAGTTAATTGCCCTATTTCATCTTTGCTAGTACTGTCAAGTGGCCTGGTAAATTCTCCCGATGCCATATTATCGATTGCATTTTTCAATTTTAATAAGGGCGTGCGAACTATATTGTTCAACAAAAGCAGTGTGAATAACACAATAAATAATGCAGTCCCGAGAAGATATCGTTCTAACTCTTGAATGCGTTGATTGGTCTCGAAATATTGATCACGCCAGTCAATATCTACTTCTATAACCCCGAGATATTCGCCTTCAGACTGGAGTGTGTGCTTGATTGAGGTGCGAAACTCATGGAATTCTGAATCACGCTCTGTAGGAAAGAGCGGGAATATACGCTTACCATTTTCATTATAGAGAGACAGGTTAAACCATCTACTACTATTATATTCAATTTGTGCTTCAAGCGTCGCATAAAGATTAGAATAATCTCGTGTTAGCAGGCTACGGACCAAATCACTTTCCATCGCAGTAAATTCGTGATGCATCTGGGAAATAAAGGCTAAGCGGGCATCAGTGTA
>JADFJT010000113.1 GCA_022566015.1 Pseudomonadota bacterium
TTAGATCGTGCCATCTTTTACCGATCTTGTTGGCAAGCAGTATAGGATCGGAACGGCGGATAAAATCGGCGAGCCCCAGATTCTCTGCATGATCGGAAAGCACCACGAAATCGAGCGGTCGAATCAGTTTAAATTTCCAACCCTCGTAAGAAGTAATTTCCTCACCGCGGGAAACCCGATAGGCTCCATCCGGCCCCACTGTCGCTCCGGCCATACCCGCATCGGTCGACCAGGAAGAGTGCAGGTGGGTATCGCCGAAATAGACTTGCTGCGGGAAATGATCTTGCAGGTACGGCGAATACTCCTCTTTCGGTTCTTTGTCCTTTTCAGCCACACGCAATTCCATCGCGAAAGCCGAGGTGGTCATCGTCAGGACCAGCCAGATAACGCAAAAAATAGAGTTCATCGTTTTTACAATCATAATCATTCCTCATTAAAGTTTGGCAATTTCCAGCTGCCGTTAAATGCTTCAAATTTTGGTCCATATAGCCTTACCGTTGGGAAAAATCCCCGGCCTGGAATGGTCTTTACTCAATTAATATCTTTGCCTTGCAGTAAGCGACCCCGTACTTGGCACGATTACTCTCCGACGAACACCGCGGCCCACTCCTCGGCCGTCAATGACGCCTTGAGTTGGAAACGCAGTTCAATTGCGTGAACTTGCGAGGCTTGCCAAACAGCGCCGGATTCATCGACAATGGTGATCATTTCGTTGGCGTCGGCACCGTGGTCTTCGTAAAGATCACGCAGTTCCTCGTCCGATTTCGAGACGAGTTTGTTGAAGCTCTCCACTTCATCTTTCAATTCAGTCAGGGTTTGCAGTGCCGCTTCGCTGCGCGCGGAGTCGGTCACGATAACTTCGACCCGCTCACCGATCTCATCAATGGCGGCAGGCGTTAGAAGACTAGCGCCAACACCGCCGCCGAAAAGGTACACTGCCAGTAATATCAACATCTCAGTTTCCCTCTTCGGACAAACGACGGGTCCGCTCGCGCTGATTAAGATTCTCGAGTTGATACTCGGCGATCACTTCCCATTCTTCGGCGGTGGTTTCCTTCTTCATCGCCACGATCAGCGCGATGTACTGCCGGTGTCTTTGCAGGCTTTCGTTCCTGAAGTCGGTGACGAAGTTATCGAACTGGTCGCGTTTTGCGTTGTAGTCAGCGTTCATCACCTTGAACTGCTCTTGGTAACGGCGCAGTGTTTGCGCCTGCAGTGCCACCAGTCGATCCCATTCGTCGAGCAGTCCAAGCAAGCGGGTTGCGCGGGCGGGGTCTGTGACCGTCGCGAGCACCAGTTCTTTCTCACCTGCTAGCAACTCGGCCGTATCCCTTACTTCTTTTGAACATCCTTGAAAAAGTACCGACACCACAACGCAGGCCAGGCAAAAAAGCAATTTGTTCTTCACACTTACGACCTCGTAGTTGATTTCGGCCAGCAACCGCGGATTGTCACTACTCTTTGTGCAAGCTGGTTTCGATGATCAAGGCTACACACGACCCAATTTCCTTAAATAAGCAAATCAAATGGCCACCTACGTTTTTGTTTTAGCCCAACACTCACACTAACAGATTTAACAAGTCAAGGCAAAAGCATCAGGGTCGGATATTTCAAGATCGCTAAATGGGCGCAAGGAGGTCTTGCCCTGATTCAATAGACACATTAATTGTCGTATCAGAACGACGGGAGACGTGAAATGGGTAGAAGAAAAGGTTATTAACGCTACAGCATGGAATTCAAGCGTGATGCGTTAAATCGCTGGAGTGAAGATGGGACAATTAAGTTGTGTTGGCGGAATGCACTGAAATTTTCGGTATTTCGGGACCCAGCGGTGGTATTATTTCACGCTGGTTATCTGTAAAATGTTCGTGAATACACGTGGAATAACGTAGATTGGGTTTTTAAAATACCTCATACACTTCCGACCTGGAAACCAGACGACATTAAGAAAGTGAGCAAGTAACCAAGAAAGCTACCCAGACATTCGCAAAGGTAAAAAGTCAAACTGGATCGAAACCAACAGTAAAAATAATTCAATATTTTTATTTCGTTTTTACAGACCTAAGAAAGAGGAGCGAGATGGTTCTTGGGTGATGGATGGGTTTAAGAAAATTTAAAGTGAAAATTTTAGAAAGGAAATTATTCTATGAAAAATAAAAAATTAACATACTGTCTTATTATTTCAGTGGCTTTTTTAACGGGCTGTGGAAAACAGGCTTATCAACAGGGCATACAAAATACTGGCAATCCCACAGCCATAAGCTCGACATTATCCATAGACGATCAAATGTATCTACGCAAAGCCATTGAAACTGCTCACTGGAGTATGCCCTGGAATAATTACAGTGCCATGGAAGAGGGTTTTAAAAAAGCGTTGGGTTCAATGCGTAATGATGTGGTGTATTACTCCAAACCCCAGGATTGGAGAACGGTTATTACCACCCCTAATAATACAACGCTATACATATTGTCCTTCTGGGACACTAACATCGACGGCCCTGTGGTGGTGGAAGTCCCTTCAACCACCGAAAAAGCGGGTTTATTCGGTACCCTGATGGACTCATGGCAGCGCCCCCTGGTAGATGTAGGGGGTTTGGGTCATGATAAGGGTAAAGGTGCCAAATACCTGGTATTGCCTCCCGAATATCAAGGGAGTATACCCCAGGGCTATGTGCCCATTAAATCCATTACAAATAAGGGGTATTACCTTTTTAGAGTTTTGCTAAAAGGATTTTCACAAGAGAATTTAGCCGCAGGTAATGCTTTTATTCAAGGTTTTCATGTTTATCCTCTTTCTCAAGCTGCCAGCAATCCAAAATCGAAACATCACGATGCCTATGGTAAAAGTATTTACGCCGTGTCTGAATTCTCAGATAAATATTTTGATTATTTGAATAAAATGCTACAGGCAGAAGTAGTTGAAGAAAGAGACATGGCCGCTCGTGGCATGGCCGAGGCGATTGGAATTGTAAAGGGAAGGCCCTTTAACCCCACGTCACATCAGCGAGAACTTTTAAAACAAGCTGCCAAACAAGTACAGGATGAAAACAAATATACTTTGAATCATCCTCCCGTAAAGTATTGGGAGGGAAGCACATGGGCGTTTTTATTAGACCCCGCCATTGTAACAGAGACTGATTTTACCTGGCAGTATAAATCATACCTGCACTATCGCTATCGTTCCGAATTATACTATTCAGCATTTAGCAGTGTTAAAAAATTTGGCAAAGCTACTATGTATCTGCTCAATGGTTCTGATTCAAAAGGTAATCTGTTAAAAGGTGAGAATAATTATATTCTGCATCTGCCCCCTAACCCCCCGGTCAATAGATTTTGGTCATCTCTTAATTATGATTTGAACACTGCCGGGTTTATTGAAAACACTCCCAAAGCAGGGGTGTCATCTTTAGACCCAGGCGTAATGAAAAATGAAGATGGATCAATAGACTTATACCTGGGTCCCAAGGCACCGCCAGGTAAAGAAGCCAACTGGTCGCCCACGGTCGTGGGGGTAGATTATTTTCTGTTGTTTCGATTTTATGGGCCCACAGAAAATGCTTTTAACAACAGTTGGAAGTTAAGTGATATTGAACCAGTAGATAAATTTTGATGGAACTATTTTTCGCCCCGGAAGTAGAAAAGGTGTCAGGAACCTTAATTGACGAATACTAACTGATCTGTTAGTTGTCCCCTCTATGGGCCGAGCTAAACGAGCATCGCAGGGAGGCGTGGTGTACCACGTGCTGATCCGTGCGAACGCGCGTCTGCCGAAACGCAGGCTGTCAGGAATAATTTCACATCCACAAAGGGCACACATTGGGAACGCGGATTAGTCATCGAAATGGGAGTGTATTATGCCGGGAGTAGAAGGACGAGTGGCACTGGTAACGGGCGCTGGGCGAGGGATAGGGCGGGTGGTGGTCGATTTGCTGGCCTCACGCGGTGCCCGGGTGATGGCCGTTTCGCGCAGTGAGAATGAATTGCAGGTGCTGGGCCTGGACTACGTTGTGGCCGATCTGGGTACAGTTGACGGCTGTACACTTGCGGTAGAGGCAACAAGGGACCGCCTGGGGCCGGTTGCAATCCTGGTGTGTAACCACGGTATCGGATCGGCCCATGAGCGGGTGATCTGGGAGCAGGAGCCGGAGCTCTGGCGCGAAACGATGCGCATCAACCTGGACGGTCCTTATTATCTGTCACAGCTAGTGGTCAAGGACATGATTGAACAGGGTTACGGTCGGCTTGTATTCACCAGTTCGACGGCCGGACAAGTGGCGGAATACGCCGGCAGCGCCTACAACAGCTCAAAACACGGTCTTCTTGGCCTGATGCGCTCGGTTGCCCAGGATGCCGGGTCGCATGGGGTGACTTCCAACGCGGTGCTGCCCGGTTGGGTGCGAACGCCGATGGCTGAGATTTCGGCCCAGGCCGAAGCCAGACAGCGCAGTATCACCACGGACGAGGTGTGGGTGGAAAGAGCTGCACTTTACCCGGCGGGCCGGGTGGTGACGCCCGAAGAAGTGGCCGAGGTGATCGCCTTCCTGGCATCTGAAGAATCCAGTGGCGTCAACGGGGAGGCCATAACCGTAGCACTTGGAGGAACATCGTAAAAATGAAATCGGCGCGCGGTTGATCTTGCCGTCAGGCTGCACGTCCTGGTTCTAGCCCGGACAATTCATAAATTTACTTGCGCCCTTACTAGTCCTTTGTTTCCTCGGAATATTTTTTTCAGTCGGTTGGATCCATTGGTCCGCCACTTCTTCGGAAAATCTCCCGAGAAAACAAAGTCCTGCGCAATCATCGCGGTAATTTATGAATTGTCCGGGCTAGAGACCGACTCTTTCGATTCCTTTACAATTGTGTCGCGTTAATCCACTGGAAACCCTGATGAAAGCTAATTTCGAAGCAGCATTGGCTATTGCGCCACAACACAAAGAAGTTCCCTTCCCCGATAAAGAGTATGAAGAACGGCTTAATCGTATCAGGCACCTGATGGAAGCTTCTGGAATTGAATTGTTATTCCTGACTTCGCCTGAGAGTTTGTACTATGTGAGCGGTTTTCAATGCGAGTGGTATCAGGCTCAAAGTGGCCGTAGTTTTCCACCGACTAGTGGAATCGCAGTGCATGTTAACCACGACAGGACGATTCATTTTGAAACACCCAGCGAGGCGCTGCTAGTCGCTATTGGAACTGCATCAAAAGATGTCCGCATTTTTCCGATTGAATCCCGCCGCGATGGCATCCCGTTCATCATCAAGTCGCTTAAAGCAGAAGGTTGGCTGGAGGGCTCGGTTGGCCTCGAACTCTATAACTATCGTCCCAATCCAGTGGTATCTGAACAATTTAGAAAAGCCTTTGAATCAATGGGTATGCGAGTAATGGATGGGACGGACATAGTTCGTGAGGCTAGAAGAATAAAATCTACCCTGGAAATGGATTGTCTGAAAGAGGCTGCCCGAATCGCAGATATCGGTATGGCCGCTGCTAAAGATGCTATCCAGCCTGGGGTAATGGAACTTGAAGTGTTTGCTGCTTTCACATCGGCCATGGCCAAAGCAGGCGGCGAATTTCCGGCCATTCTGCCACCCGTTATGTCCGGGTTTCGATCGAATTGCCTACACCCGCTTGCTAGCCGAAAGCGGATTAAAATGGGTGAGCGAGTGAACGTCGATTTATGTGGTGTGTTTAATCGTTACCATTGCAACATTGCGCGCGGTTTCTGGCTTGGGGAACCACCCACCGAAGCTGCAACGCTTCACCAAAAATCGATCAAGGCTTTTGAAATTATCCAGTCACAGCTTAAGCCGGGACTGAAGGTCAAAAAGTTACTCGAGTCGGTACGTGACTATTATGTTGAAGCGGGCATTTTTGACGACTGTTACTGGTCTGGTGGATATGAACTGGGTATTGCCTTCCCACCGGACTGGGTCGGGGCCAATATTTATGACCTGAGCCTGACGAAGGAAACGGATATCTTCGAACCCATGAGTGTCGTAAACCACGAATGTAATTTTTTTGCACCCAATGGTACTGGTTTATCGGCCACCATCGAAACCCTTTTATTTGATGAAAATCAGGCCATTTTTGCCTGTAACACACCGCGTGACCTTCAGGTTCTGTTTGCCTAGCAGGACCTGGAAACACTT
The DNA here is from genome assembly GCA_022566015.1 of Pseudomonadota bacterium. Classification (GTDB taxonomy): domain Bacteria; phylum Pseudomonadota; class Gammaproteobacteria. The sequence goes on from JADFJT010000113.1 coordinate 6,148, forward strand.
TATTACATTTCGTTCAATCTAAATCAATTCTCTTTGTCTTTATCCCTGGCCCCGAACAATGAAAAGAGTAGCGGGGTTGTTCAAACAGGAATCTGGTCTCAAGTTAACGAAATTTGTATGTGCCGACAGGAATGTTGACACTACTCCCGGAAGCGCTTAATTTGTCGGTACGTGGATGTTGATATGCCCAATGCATTAGCCCAGGAATCCAGCCCTTATTTGCGCCAGCACGCCGACAACCCGGTGAACTGGATGCCATGGTCGCAGCAGGCGCTTGATCTGGCGCGCGAACAGAATAAACCTATCCTGCTTTCGATCGGTTATTCCGCCTGCCACTGGTGTCATGTGATGGCGCATGAATCCTTCGAAAATGATGCCACCGCCGCGATCATGAATCGGTATTTCATCAGTATCAAGGTTGACCGAGAAGAACGCCCCGACATCGATCGAATTTATCAGACGGCGCACCAATTGATTGCGCATCGGCCGGGCGGATGGCCGTTGACGATGTTTTTGTCTCCCGACGATCATGTGCCATTTTTCGGTGGTACTTATTTCCCGGACCAACCCAGGCACGGCATGATCGCATTTAACGACTTGCTCGAGCGTATAGCTGACCTGTTTCGTGACGAACCCGATAAGATCAAGCAACAGGGTGAGGCGATTCGTCAGGCCTTGACCGATATGGAAATGCGCGAAAACCTCACCGAGGGTGTCGCGAATATTAGTGCGCTAGACAAATTCGATTCACAATTGTTAAAAATCTACGATGCTGACTACGGTGGCTTTGGGCAGGCGCCCAAGTTTCCGCAGCCCGCAATCCTGTTACAGGCATTGAGGCGTGCATTCGGCAAAGCGCAGGACGATAGAGTTCACCAGGCGATCGATTTCAGTTTACAGAAAATTGCGATGGGGGGGATCCAGGACCACCTCGCCGGAGGGTTTTACCGCTACTCGGTAGACGATAAATGGATGATCCCACATTTCGAAAAAATGCTTTACGACAATGGGCAGTTGCTGGAAGTGTTTGCCCAGGCATTTCGCCTGACCGGAAAGGCGCTCTATCGCAAGTCTATCGAAGGCATAGTGTCCTGGCTCGAATTCGAAATGCGTACCGATTCGGGCGCGTTTTATGCGGCACTCGACGCCGACTCGGAAGGCGTCGAGGGTAAGTTTTACCTGTGGACGCCGCAGCAGGTCAAGCAGCTTATTGACGAGGATTTCTACCCAGTTTTCGCCTGGCAGTACGGCCTGGACCAGCCCGCTAATTTTGAAGGCGAGTGGCACTTGCATACCTACTTTAGCGACCAACAGGTCATCGAAAAATTTAATCTCGACCCAGACGAATATGCAGCGCAGTCTACAAAGGCAACGCAGTGTTTGCTGGCGCAGCGTGGCAGCCGTATACGTCCTGGACTCGATGACAAGGTGTTAACCAGCTGGAATGCGTTGGTGATCCGTGGGCTCGCGATCTGTGCTCGAGTGTTTAACCGCCAAAAATACTACGATTTGGCCAAACAGTGTCTGGGTGCGGTACGCCAGGAATGCTGGCGGGATGACCGATTACTGGCGCTGAGCACCGCTTCTGGCAAGCAGCTTTCAGCTTATCTCGACGATTATGCGCACTTGCTAATGGGCACTCTCGACTGCCTGCAATTTGAATGGCATGAAGAGGAGCTGAATTTCGCGGTACTACTGGCGGACCAGCTGCTCAAGTATTTTGAAGACGATGCAAACGGTGGGTTCTTTTTTACTGCAAGCGACCAGGAGCAACTCATCCAGCGACCCAGGTCATGGCAAGATGAAGCCATGCCCAGCGGAAATGCTGTGGCGGCGCTCGCGATTCATCGCCTCGGCCTGTTAATCGGTAATCAGGCCTACACCCGGTCGGCGGAAAAGGCCTTGCAATCGGTAGCCGACAACCTCAACCAGACACCGTTCCACGCCGCTGGTTTTCTAAGCTTGCTCGAAGAAGTAAATAGCCCCCCATTTCAGATTATCCTGCGTGGCGATGAAGCAACCCTGCTGACCTGGCGCGAAGCGATTATGCCCCGGCTGAAGCCCGACCAAATGGCCTTCTTCGTACCGACCGACGCAGAGGGCTTGCCTGAAATCATCGCGCAGAAAACCAGCGATACGGGCCCAGGTGCGTGGATTTGCGAAGGGTTTAGCTGCCGTGCACCGATCCATGATCTGGAGTCGGTGTTAATCGTGTTAAAGCAACAGGATTAGCGCTACCCCAATATAACAGTCGCGGGTTTTTAGAACACGAGCACATTCTGTATTGCATCGCGCTGTCAAACAGTAGCCGGTTTAGCTATATTGACCTGGATTATAGGGCGATTAAATGATGCCCAGATAAAATTTAATGAATTAAAGTCAAACCTGTGACCTTATTACAATGTCAGTACGATCTTGCCGATATGCTGGCTGCTCTCCATCATCCTGTGCGCTTCCGCGGCATCCGCCAGTGGAAAAGTGGCATGAATCAACGGTCGCACCACGGCTTTATCCAGCAATGGCCAGACCTGCTTCCGTAGAGAGTTTGCGATTTGGGCCTTTTGCTCGATGCTTCGCGGGCGCAACGTGGAGCCGGTGATGGTTAATCGCTTTAACATCACCGGTAAAAGATTCATTTCTACTTTCGGCCCATGTTGCAGCGCGATCTGCACCAGCCGTCCTTCCACCGCCAGGCATTTGAGATTACGGGGAAGATAGTCGCCTCCGACCATATCCAGTATCAGGTCGACGCCCTTGCCATCGGTGAGTGATTCGATTCGTTGTACGAAATCTTCTGTTTTGTAATTGATAGCCGCATCGGCACCGAGATCAATACAGGCCTG
>JADFJT010000020.1 GCA_022566015.1 Pseudomonadota bacterium
TATACGCTTTCAATACATGCAAGCCGCGCATGTCGATACCGGCATGGGACGTTATGTTTACCCACTCGAAGAAGGTGGTGTCGACGAGGAAAAACTGGCTTTCTGGACTGCTAACGAATCGGTTAAAGAGCAATTTTCGTTCAAGCTGAAATTAAGATCGGCCTATCCGATAGACGCAGTACGTGTGCCGAATCAGCCCCAGGCACTCATCAGTCAATCTGGTCCAGGCGAGTGGCAGGTAGAACTAGGCTCGTCTAATCAGGGTTACAGCGAAGAGTCCGGGACATCAATGAATGCCAGCCAGCCAGCTTTCACGCTCGACAAAGACCTGGTCGTTTACTGGCGTCACAAAGCAGGTTTACCGGGTAGTGTCGATCTCACTACCTATAAAGCTGAAGGCCATCGAAAAGGTACATTCATGCTCACCATTACCCCTGGGGATGACTTAAAGCCAGTCAATGAAGGCAGTGACTGGATATTCGTGCTCGATATTTCCGGGTCGATGACTGGTAAATACGCCAGTCTGGCGCATGGTGTACAACAGGCACTAGGTAAAATGCGTGCTGAAGATCGATTTCGGATCATAACCTTCAATGATTCAGCGACGGAGATAACCAATGGATATGTCAATGCCACTTCAGAAATGATCACGTACTACAGCAATACGGTAGCTGCTATTACAACGGGCGGTAGCACTAACCTTTACTCTGGATTGGAAAAAGGCTTGAATGGCACGGATGCTGATCGTACCAGTGCTATTTTCCTGATCACTGACGGTGTCGCAAATGTCGGTGAAACAAAGCAGCGTAAATTTATCCAGCTGCTAGAGAAAAAAGACATAAGACTTTTTACCTTTATTATGGGAAATAGCGCTAATCGTCCATTACTCGAGGTGATCACTCGAAAATCTAATGGCTTTTCCATCAGTATCTCGAATAGCGATGACATTGTCGGAAAAATTCTCGAAGCATCGAGCAAGGTAAGTCATCAGGCCCTGCATGGGGTAGAGCTCAGCATCGACGGTGTCCGAGTGAGTGACATGACCCCAAAAGACATGGGTTCATTATATCGTGGCCAACAACTTATCGTGTTCGGACATTACTTTGGCGAAGGGGACGCGCAAGTCAGATTGAGAGGGAAAATCTCAGGTGAGAAAATAGAGTATCGCACCGATGTAAATTTTCCTGCACTTAACAATGATCACCCGGAGCTGGAACGCCTTTGGGCATACGCCACTATCGAAGGATTGAACGAAGAAATGCAAGACTTTGGTGAAGATGCTGATACCAAGCAGGCGATAACCGATATCGCTACTGAATACAGCCTCGTTACCGACTATACGTCGATGGTCGTAGTCAGAGACGAAGTGTTCGTTTCTCTAGGTATCAAACGTGAAAATAAAAAGCGATTGAAAACCGAGCAGGCTGCGCAACAAAAACGTTCGACTCAGCCGGTAGTCTCACAGCGTGCAGATACTCAGCAACCCATGTTCAACTCAAATCGACCGTCGCATAGCGGTGGGTCAGGGAGTATGGATGCCTGGTTATTATTATTAATTTTACCCGCTCTTTTGAGGCGCAAGTTCGGTAAGGCTCAATCGAGCTGAATTCAGTACACAGCCAGAACCGTACCAGGGAATGCGAGCACTTGTATAGGAGCTCGCATTTTTTATGGACTATGAGAGGGCGGGTTTAATTTACGGAGAAAAGCGTCCAATAGAGGCACTAGGTACGAATTCGATGTTCGGGTTTGAATGGCAGCTTCCAGGTAGCCGACATTCATAAAATCTAATTGAATGGGTCTGATCGGCACTCAACGAACATCGGAATCTTCCAAGCTCGAGTCACAAAATAGTCAGGGTGACTAATCAGGCTCTTTGACTGTGATTACCAACTTCCCAACAAATTTTTTCTTTTTGAATTCCTCCTGGGCAAGCCCCATGTCTTCGAGCGCGAATGTGCAGGCAACCAATGGCTTGATTTTCCCCGACAGGGCGTAGTCTCGGATTGCTGCGAAATCCCCTCGCGTGCCTTGACTCGCACCATGGAGTTCCAGATTCTTCAGGTATATGCGTCGCATATCGATTTCGACCATGGGACCGCCCATTGCGCCGCAGGTTGCGTAACGCCCCTGGGGTCTGAGAACTTCGATCAGGTCAGGCAACATGGGCCCTGCCACGGTATCGATAACAACATCGATTGGCGCCTCCTCGGTGACTTGTGATACTGCATCAATTAGGCTTCCTTCTCCCCTGGTGATCGTGCCCTCTGCACCGATCGACCTTACTGCATCCTCTTTTCCAGCGCCGACAACGGCGTACGGAATGGCGCCACGAGCCCGGCAAAGTTGAATAACTCCTGATCCGACACCTCCGGATGCACCCGTTATTAAAACTCTTTCTCCTGCTGAAACCCGCGCTCTTCTGAGCATGTGCTCCCCGGTGATATAGGCACAACAAAAGGTGGCAAGTTCTGTGTCTGATAAAGGCGTTTCGACAGCATGCGCATTTTCGGCGGGCACCGCGACGTACTGAGCAAAACCGCCAGGTCGCCCTGACCCGATATAGTCGTGGCTTGGGACATCATCCCCTGGTCCCGCGTAAATGCCAAAGTCGATCATTACCCGCTCGCCGATCCGTGATGAGCCAATGTCTGAACCACAGGCTACGATTATTCCAACGATGTCAGCACCTTGTACTATTGGAAATTGAATAGGGCTGTCACCAAATGAAGCGACTTCGTTGGGATCGTCAGTCGAACCATAGGCACCTTCTCGAACCCAGATGTCGGTATTGTTGATCCCACAGGCACCAACCCTAATGAGTACTTCATCTGATGTCACTGCAGGAGTGGGCCAGTTTTCATCAAACACGAGCTTTTCAGGGCCACCGTGACCAGTCAGCAACATTGCTCTCATCGTACTTGGAACTGACATTTCACCACTCCTTTCAGTTTTAGCTAGCTGAGTAATTATGCTACACGCTGTATATGTAGAACGGCAAATTTCGGATAAATAATTAATAATAAAATGTTCGTTTCATTCTACCTCTGTAGATGATGATACCGTGTGAACTGACCGCTTTGGGCACTAAGCGGAAGTTGCTAGGCTGATTCTGAAGGTCAGCTTTCCCGTTAGCAATGGGATGGACTCCTCTTTCTCGTTAACTTAAATGTCAATTTCAGTTTGGCACATTGAATCTAATTTCTGGCTGCTTATTTAGTCCAAAATTAGTCCAGTAAGACGCTAAAAACCACAACACATTACAACATTTTCTTCCTCATCTTTCTACGTAAACCATTGAAATTGTTGTATTTACCTATTGGGGTTAGTTGTGACCCCATGACTGAAAATCCTCGTGTCGGTGGTTCGATTCCGCCCCTGGGCACCATTTCCCATGATTTTCAACGAGTTATCCTATGGGTGGTACGGGGACTTATAGTCCCCGTGTCTATGGCAGTAACTTGACAGTCTAGGCTGTAAATTTCGTGTGATGAAGCCGGCTGGCGAATTGGTGTCTTATCAGCAGCTTGAAAAGTCATCCGAGACGGCATGACTCACACAAACGAGTCTCCGGAATACCCGGGGCGGTTCACACCTTGCCCAGGGTTTGACAGAGTCTCATTTGCGATTTGTACGGCATAGCTGCCCATGTTCCGGCGCCGCTCCAGTAGTCCACGAATTGCTCGGTGCCTTCCCAATAGTTGCCCGAGGATACTGCATCGATTACGGCATTCGCGAGTGTAGTGATTTCACTCAGTGATTTCGCATCTTGAGGATCACCGGCCAACAGATGAAAACATGAAGGCTCAATCAGCGTAAGGCTGAGAACGAGTTCAGGATGTTCACGAGCGATCTTCAAAGCAACCCCGCCACCATACGAATGACCCACCAAATGAACCGGAGTGCCGATCTCTCAGATCACATTCATGATAGGTGCGGCTTCGCCGGCTAGCGTGAAATCTACCTGCCCACTCCATGGGGTATTGTTGCCACAACCCCACTGATCCACAGCGATAGGTCGAAAATCAGCGTTAAGCGTTTCGCACAGACTCTGCCACTCTCGTGCACTGGAGGAAGAGCAATGGATCATTACGACGGGTTCGCCACTGCCGGTATCGGTGTAAGCGATGGGTGAGATTTTCATTTGCGTTGCTGACATGACCGCTCTCCTGGTTTAGTTTGTGTGTAATGTGCAGTAGCCGTATGGTGTGGTACACGGAGGGATTCCGATGGCGTCGCCAAAATCACTGGCGGCGCAGGGGGTGGATTACGGGTCATGGTACCGTTCTCTTTTATCCAATCAGCAACTCTGGGTACTTCTCTCGCTGGAAGTTAAAGGCTTCATCCAGTTAAAAAAGAAGTACCCAGGTATTTTTAGCCACCTAGTTTTAGGTAAGCACGATCAAACAGCTTCATGAACGACTCGATCTGGGTCATATCGTAATGTCCAAAATCAAGCTCAACTTTCATTGCCGGGATGGTCAGTGACCCGATATATCGATTCTGCATTTTCTCGCAGGTGATGGTAATTGACCCTGTTGAGCTCAGTAGTTTATAGCGCCCCGGGGATGATTTTTCTTCACTGACTACTCCTCCGCTTACATGGGCCAGCCTGTTAGAAAATCTCTCGACCGAGATACTCATTTCTCTTACTATGACTGAAACGAGTGTTTCTTTAACTGTACTTGGATCAACGATTTTATTAGCCGCGATTGTCATTTCATATTCTCCTGATTTAAAATTGGTGTTGAAGTAAATATCTTTTCATTTGAAAAGTGAGTAAAGGATAACGGGGAATCCCTGTTTAAACTTGGAGCGAACATGGACAAATCATGGATTTATTGTGAATTTTTAATTTTCAGCCCGGTGGGGGTTCCACCTTATCGTTTAGTGTCGGATTGATGATTTACCTGTTTGATCACTTCAAGGTTGACTCTACTTCCTTTGAAGTCTGGCGTGATGAAGCCAGGCTTGAAGTTCAGCCACAGGTTATGGAGTTACTCATCATGCTGATCGAGAACCGCGGTCGAGTCGTCAGCAGGGAGGAAATATTCAATCAAATCTGGAAGAATCGTGTCGTATCCGATACTACCCTGAGTAGCCGGATTAAAAGTCTAAGAAAATTGTTGGGAGACGATGGCGTCCAGCAAAAATTTATCCGTACCATCCACGGGCGAGGTTTTCGCTTTCACGCCAAGGTAGCGGAAACCCGGGACATCCAATTCGCACCCGCTGAAAATCTAAAATCACCATCCGCATTCAAGCTGCCGAAAACACACTATGCACGAAGCGGAAATGTACACATTGCCTACCAGCAATTCGGTAGTGGGCCATTAGACCTGGTATTCGTTCCCGGATTCGTATCCCATATCGATAACTACTGGGCTGAGCCAGGCTTCGCTGACTGGCTAACTTCTCTTGGTCGGCTCGCGCGCGTAGTCATTTTTGACAAGCGTGGTACCGGTCTTTCCGATACGGTGGCGGAGTTACCCGGTTTCGATGTCCGCATGGACGACGTTAGAGCAGTAATGGATGCGGTAAAACTGAATAAAGCATTCATCATGGGCATCTCGGAGGGCGGCTCGCTCGCTTCATTATTCGCCGCAATGCACCCGGATCGATGCAATGGCCTGATTCTGTATGGAGCTTTTGCGAAATTTACCTCCTGGTATGCGACCCGGGAAGAACTGCTTGGGCTGTTTGATTATGTTGAATCTGCGTGGGGCAGCGGCCAGTCGTTACCAGCATTTGCACCATCGATGGTAGGTGATCCGGAATTCACAGAATGGTGGGGAAAGTTCGAACGGCTCGGTGGGACCCCCGGTGCCGTAATTGCGCTGATGGAAATGAACAGCCAGATTGATATCACTGATATTCTGCCCAGCATCCATGTCCCCACCCTCGTAATTCATCGCACGGAGGACGTTTTAATCGATATAGAGGCGGGTCGTTTGCTCGGCAGTGCAATACCCGGGGCGCAATATATCGAATTACCAGGAGCGGACCATCTTCCCTGGGTTGGTAACACGGATCTCATAACCGATGCCATAGGCAAGTTTCTACATGGCATTGAGTATCCGGCAGAGCAAAATACGACCCTCGCGACCGTATTGTGTATCGAGTTCAAATTCGATGAACCGGATGGAGAACAGGAAGCGTTACAAGCCGATATTTTTTCAGCAATTGATCATTATCGGGACTTGTTCAGGGGTACAGATTTGAAATGCCTGGAACCAGCCGGGATGTACAGCTTCGATGGCCCCGCCCGCGCAATTTACTGCAGCCTTGAAATGCTGAAGAAATTCAAGAGCTTTGATTTCGAATGCCAGATCGGGATACACATCGGTGAGGTAGCAATCGACACAAATAACGATGACAACTTAACCATTAGAACAACCAGGGAGCTTTGTAGCCTGGCGGGCGTAAACCAGGTACTAGTATCTCGTACCATTACCGATCTCGTCTCTGGCTCGGGAATTGAATTTGACGGCTACGGGACGGTACGATTGAAGTCGTTGGATCGGGATTGGGAATTATTCCATGTAAAAACTGCCTCTGTTTAGCATTAGCCATCTTGAATTCAATTGATCGATGCAACACTTCATTCACGTAAGTCGATTTCGGTGATAGTTCGGGCAAGCAAAAAAAGGGGCGGGGAATTTGTTACGATTCTTCGACTTGCCGAGGCTGTTCCCTGTATATCCAGTCCTCTGCTCTACCGACTGAGCTACCTGGGCATGGGATTGGAAGCGCGTATTAAATAGACGAGGGGGCTATCAGTCAAGCCCGATGGGGCGGATTGGTCACAATTTTACCATTCCTATGTAAATCCAGCGAACACAACGGGTTGTGAAAGATTTTCTTGTTGAGCGTATCCATAATTTCTCACCATGTCCGATATGAGGTACGTGGGCTTATAATCCATTGGCCGGAGGTTCAAGTCCTCCCGGGCCCACCATTATCTCCCTTGAAATCAATCGCTTGCGGCGTGTTTCGGCCGCGGGACCGTGGACTAATAGTCCATTGGTCCATAGATATTGGCATATTGGTATTTCAAATTGGGTCGGCGACTGAAAATCCTCGTGTCGGTGGTTCGATTCCGCCCCTGGGCACCATTCTCAATATAGAACAAGGCACTTGAATAATCTTGCCAGCAGAAAACGTGGTCTATCCTCTATTAAATATTCCTTCTCGTTTGCCGATCAGAAATTCATCAGCGAATAGCTCGTACTACGCCCGCCACCGAGATCCTTTTGTAGGGCACCCCGGTCGACAAGGTCCAGAATGTCACGGTAGGCGGTATCCTGCGAGCATTTAACAATCTTCGCCCACTTCGATGTAGTGAGCTTTCCTTCAAAGCCATCAAGTAGTTTGTTCAGGATTTTAATTTGACGCGCGTTTAGTGGCTCTTTTGCAAATCGATCCCAGAATTGCGCCTTGTAAAGGACGGCGCCTAATGTCCCTTGTGCGCCCTCAATGGCGCGGCCTAAACAGTTAAGGAACCACTCCATCCAGCGCGTGACATCGAGATCACCTTTTTGGGTTCGCTCCAGCAAATTGTAATAGTCATTACGATCATGACGTATTTGCGCCGACATACTATAAAAACGCTGATCTGAATTTTCCGAGCGGGCAAGCGCCATATCGGCTATAGCGCGCGCGATCCGGCCATTGCCGTCTTCAAACGGGTGGATCGTGACAAACCACAAATGCGCGAGGCCTGAGCCAATTAGCGAGTCGATATCCCATGGTTTGGCAAACCATTTTAAGAATGCTTTCATTTCTGCTGGAACTTGTTTTGCCGGTGGGGCTTCGTAATGGACTTTCTCTTTACCAATGGCCCCGGAAACAATACGCATGGGACCACTACTATCATCACGCCAGTTGCCAACAATGATACTGCTCATACCGCTTCGCCCTGTTGGGAATAGTGAGGCATGCCAGTCAAAGAGACGGTCTTCAGTCAGCTTTTTGTTGTAGTTGCCAGTGGCATCCAGCATCATTTCAACAACGCCTTCGACATCGCGGTCTGCCGGCATGAGACCGCCAATATTCATACCAAGCCGTCGTGCTATCGATGATCTCACCTGGTCAGGATCTAGGTTTTCGCCTTCGATTGCGGATGACTTTACAACATCTTCGGTCAGAATGCGGAGATGCGCTTCTTTTCGGAGTTCAAATCCCAGGGCTTCCATCCTTCCGAGCAAGTGGCCTTGTTTTCTGGAAACTTTCGCCAGCAATGTCGCTAGCTTTTTTTCATCCCAAGTAATGTTTGGCCAGTCCTTTTGTTCCCAGATATACACTCTATAAACTCCGCATTAAATGCGGATATTATGATCGGTATTCTCCGCATTGGCAAGAGTAATATCCGCTTTATAAGCGGAGTTTAAGGTTGCTATTCTCCGCATGACCAGCGTTTGTGCGGATTAACCGATGGTGTGCCAATATTGTGCCCCAATAACTGGCGATTACTGCCATTTACTGGCACAAATGGAAATGGGAAGCGCGTAAGTAACTGATTTTATTAAGTTACAAAAATATAGGCCCGACTGAAAATCCTCGTGTCGGTGCCGGGCGCGGACCCCGAGCGCGGACCGGGCTGATTCCGCCCCTGGGCACCATTTACATCTAAATTCTTCCCTGTCCCTGTTTCCCCTGACGAAGAGGTCGTCATTGTGTTGCGTAGTCATGTCATTTCAGATTGTTTAATAATGCCGAATGAACATCGCGGCCAACGCAACGTTCAGGAACCCGGGCTACCTAACATTTCACCGCTGCGCACCAGATCCACAATGGGTCCAAGCCGAAATATTTCTTCACCTTCGACATGAATCGGTAACATCGGTTGCAGACGTTCAACTACATGCCGGACTCTCTCGCCGAGAGAGTGTATGTCCAGGCGCCTACGTAGAATGGCCCAGACCGAGATAATCATTTCAACCGTTACTATCTTCCAGGCGGCATCCACCAGGCGGCTTAAGTCGTATACGCTGTGTAACGCGTAACCCGCGGTATCTTCGACACCATCAGCCACCTGGCCGACCGAAATTAACAGATGTGGGCTTGCCCAGATTTTGGTGGAGGCAATTAATGAGGCCGCGATATGACCGAGATTGAGGAACTGTACCCCACCTACTGCAGAGTCCTCTTCTGACAATCCTGTCGGAAGCCCTGAAAAAGCGGGCCATTGTTGTTTATGTAACCTTTCACCGGATAAATCGCAGATCTTTGCTAAAGCCTGACGAAGGCTATCGATCGCCAGAGTGATTCCGGTCGAATCCATATTGCCGTGGCTGATCGCGGTCTGCGCATCCACATCAATAATTGGATTATCATGCACCGAGTTTAATTCCACCTTCCAGATATCCAGTGCCCGTGAGTAAGCCTCCCACGCCGTGCCGTGAACCTGGCTCGCACAACGAAAGCTAAGCGGGTCCTGTAGAAACCGGGGTTTTCCTGCCTGCCACAATTCAGACTTCGCCAGGCTGTCGCGCATCGCCATTGCGGACTTTGCCTGCCCTTTGCGTCGATGTGAAGCATTTGCCTGCTCAGACACAGCCCAGGGGTTACCCCGAAATCCTTCAATCGAAACTGCCGCCGTCAGATCAAATGTAGACAGCAATTGTTCAGCCTCAACCAGTTGTTCGGCACCAACGGACAAGGAGATGGCATTGGAATTGATCAGTGAAATAGCTTCTTTTGCCCCTGGCAGGCCGCTCGAAATGGCCTCATCCGATGACAGGAGCCAATGTGCAATCTGTGCCAGCGGCACTAAATCCGACGCGCCGACCGAGCCGCTGGCGTCAATTTCCGGCATTTCATCGGACTTGATTTTATTTAACAATAATCGAACCAGTGCTTCGGATACGCCAGAGAAACCACACCCGAATGCGTTTACCATATAAATCAGCGCAGCGCGCACCGTTTCAGGTTTCAAAGTGGGGCCAGGTACCCTCGTCGCATGCGCCGTGATTAGACGCTGGTTGTATCGGGTAATTGCTTCGCTGGATACTTTAAAGTCTTTTTGTGAACCAACTCCTGTCGTCACCCCATAGGCCACCTGACCACTTTCCACAATGTCGTTAACGATGTTGCGTGAAATCGAAATACGTCGCCATGCGGCCTCGGACAGAACCACAGGGCGAATGGATCGAGCTGCCTGAACCAGCGATCCAGGGTCCAGACTCTCACCATCCAGTATCAGGGGGCCTGGATTCAACATTCGATTCGCATCAGGTTTGTTCAAACGGAAACGAGTCCAGTCGTTCAATCCCCTGCTCGGTGATAACGACCTGGGTCTCGAGCTTAACGCTCTCGCTACCTTTTTCAGCAATCAGGCTTTCAACGCAAACCGTCATATTTTTTTCGAAGTGTCCGCTATGCGCAGAATCAAAATCCGGGTGTAGTGGCACCACTGGCCACTCGTCGGCAAGCCCTACACCGTGAACCGCCAATGAGTATCGGTAAGGCAGGTATTTATCGGGTATTTGCCAGGATTTTTCATTAAATTCGCGAAAGCTGACGCCGGGCTTTATCAGTGAGAGATTGTGGTATATTTGATCGACCGCGGCGGTATAAATTTGCGACTGCTTATTCGTCATGCGCGTGTATCCGCAAGTCCAGGAACGTGACAGGTCCGCACAGTAACCGTAAGGCCCAACCATATCAGTATCGAAGGAGATCAGCTCACCGCGCTGGCAAACATTGTCCGAACATTCCTGATACCAGGGATTGGTTCGGGAGCCACAGGTCAGGAGGCGGGTTTCCAGCCACTCTCCGCCTGAACGCGCGTTTTCGAAATGTAACTCGGACCACAATTCCTGTTCCGTCCGACCAGGCTTTGAATGCTCATAGATGCGCGCCATTCCCGCTTCGCAAACGCGAATCGTCCAACGCATCAGGGTCAGCTCGTCTGCACTTTTAATCGCACGGGCACGTTCGGTCAATTGTTGACCCTCAACAAACTCGAGGCCGCGAGCTTCCAGCGCCTTGAGCCCAATCGGTTCTATTTTATCGATCGCAAGTCTGCGGTTACCGCCACCGTGGGTTTTCATCAGATCATCAATTTCTGCACTCCACAAGTTCACGCGTTCGCCGGCTCGATCACCCGCCGTCATGTAAATCCACGAAATGGCGTTACGTACTTCGTCAACACCCTCGTAACCCTCGCATAAATGGTGGCAGCCGCTGAATTCGAACATGATTGCAGGTCCATCGGCGAAAATCAGCGCGTAGCGAATCGCGTTGTGCGCAGTCCAGACCTGCATGTTACTGAGATCGAGTGCGTAGCGAATATTCACCGGGTCGTAGAGTAAAATCGCGGCACAATCCTGCGCCTGTAATTGTTCGCGTACGCGTGCCAGTCGATAGCGCCGGGCGCGGACCAGCGTTGCATGAGGTACAGGGCTTTTTAGCGGTTTATCAGCCCCCTCATGATTAAGGTAAGTTTTTTTACGCTCGTCGACGATTAGTTCAGTCATGACAAAACCTATACGGCCCGACCATAGAATCCAATTTGCTCTTCTTCTGAAAATTGAACCCCGGCTTTATCGTAGTAGGAGAAAACGGCAATGATACGCTTGCGTTCACCTTCTACCGGAGTGACACGATGCGCCGTATTTTTGCCGCGGAATACGTTCAGTGTGCCCGCATTCAGTCGCAACGATGAGGCGCTGGCCTGTCCGTGATTGAGAAATTCCGCGACACCATCATAGTTGGGGTCTTCATCGCTACGCAGGCCGGTACGATATTGAAACTCACCGCCTTGCTCGGGAGATTGCAACAACAAGGTGGTGGTAAATTCTGAACGATCAAAATGCCAGTTCAGCGCTTCCCCGCGACCATAGCCCATGACGTTAAGTCGAGCCAATGGATCGTCCATCTGGTGTAGCGAGGGCATATCCATTACCGCCGCGAGAAAAGCCGCGAAAGGCGGCCATTCGTAGAGCTTAATCAATGCGCTGGTGGGAATTTGATCCGCGCAAATCGTATGGTTAATGGTTTCAAATTGTTGCAATGCCGGGTGATCGGCGGCCAGGCCCGGAACTTCGGGCAGAAAATAAATGTTGTGCTTGCGACGATGCGTAAACGCATCGGATTGAAACAGTGAAGTTGTCTGCGCGACAACTTTTTCGATCGCTTCGGGAAGCATCAGCCCAACCAGGTTGAACATACCATCGCGCGCCAGGTCATCGCGGCAGCGCTCAATCAGTTCCCGACCTTCCGGACTATCGATTCGATCCAGCGGATAACGTTCAAGATCTATGATTTTATGCATCGGAATAGTCCCCTGTATCTGGTTTCAAGTGCGCGGTATTGGAACAAATATTTACTTAGTCAGCAACGGGTCAAAATGTTATTCTGCATTAGAATAACTTAGTCTAAAATTATCTATGCTATTGAAACTACCTCCATTAAATGCGCTAAAAGCCTTCGAAATTGCCGCCCGCACCGGCAGCTATGTCGCAGCTGCAAATGAACTGCGGGTTTCACCGGCGGCCGTGAGCCAGCAGGTGCGGAAACTTGAGCAGTATTTCGATAAGAAGCTGTTTGTCCGCTACAACAACCGTATTGTGCTGACCGACGCGGGCACTACTATTTATACAAACGCGGCACCTGCCCTGCAGGAACTTTCCGACGTAACCCGACAAGTACTGGAAGGTTCGGCCCGGTCGCGCCTGGTGGTCAGTGTCCTGCCTTCGCTGGCGCAGGACTGGCTTGCACCCCGGCTAGCGTCATTTTGTCGAGCGATGCCCGGGATTGGAATCGAGACCCGTATTGAGGATGATCCGGTAGACTTCGCCCGTGACGGAATTGATTTGCGAATTTGCTATGGTCCCTTTCTGTATCCAGACTTCAAGGCAATATCGCTATTTCACGATGCGGTGGTGCCAATGTGTTCGCCGAATTTTGCCGACGAGCATAATTTGAATGAAGCGAATCTGGCGCAATTAGCCGATGAACAGTTTTTACACACCTCCTGGGGCTCGAGCTTTGCGTCACCTCCCAACTGGAAGGACTGGTTTGCCAACGCCGGCATACAGCGCTCACCCAATATTTCGCTCGGTCATCAAATTGGAATGTCCAGCATCGCCCTGGAATATGCGCGGCTTGAGATGGGAGTAATACTCGGACAAAGACAACTCGCCGCCAACGATTTTCGGAACAACGGGCTGTTATTGTTATCTGAGCAATCGTTACCGCTAAGTCATGCTTACAGTGCCGTCCATCCCCATTCCAGGAGCCGACATAGCGACTTGCAGGCACTGCTCGAAATGCTAACCGATGAAGCTGAGTAACAAGTTGGCCAGGGTATTAGCGGCAGGGCACGTTTTATTATAGAAAGGGCTATCGTAAATCTTAAACGTGGGCTTTTCCCTTATAGTTATGCAACAAAAGTTAATCTTCGAATTTAATGGCTCCAATGTGCGGCCAGAAGCAGAAATTAGGGAATATATTCTAAGTGGTGGCATTTTTGTCGAAGGTCGACACTGAACTCACAGCAAATATTTGCTATTTAAACTGATTTCTTGAAGTCTGTTATCTGGAAAAATATAACACTGTAAAAGTGTGCCAATATTGTGCCCCAATGTAATTTTAAAGCAATGTCTAAGGAGATTTTACGATTTCTTAGAGAAATAATTGAAGCAGATAGCAAGCTTGATGAACGCGAGGAAAATGCGCTCGCAAGTATTGAATCAATCATCAAGGATGTTAGTGAACCGGTCATTCAGAAAAAGGCTCGTAAGGGATGGAAATTTATTTCAAATACCGTAATTAAATCTATCACAAAATAATTCAGAAAAACGAAGCCGGCTGGGCCTACTTAGCAAAGTGACCAAGGAATAGGCTAACTGGATCATTGAACATCCGATGTTGAGTAGTGACGGCGGCCCCGGATGAAAAAGTTTCCTAGGGGTGGAATCGAAATGAGCGACACCTGGTTGATAAGTAAGTTCTTTTAGTAGTAACGAAACGTACAGATACCAACTCATACGACAGACTTATTTCGTACGGAGTTTTGCGGGGATTAGATGTGCATTGTTATGCTTAGTGGTGCAAAGTCCCGCAACGGACGCCCCATAAGTTATTGAAAAATATAAAAATATAAGCCAATGATTTTTCTGAAAATCCTCGTGTCGGTGCCGAGCGCGGACCCCGAGCGCGGACCGGGCTGATTCCGCCCCTGGGCACCATTTTCTTGATTTTCAAACAGTTTTCCTATGAGTGGCACGAGGACTAATGGTCCCCGTGTCTATGGGTGTCGCCGTCCAAATCCCTGAGGTAAACTAAGTTACGACAGGTTCTGTCCAGGGGGAGAGTTAAGCTGCCGGGGTTACCTGTTAGCCCAATTCCTGGGGTCAGTAGTAATAAAATTACTCATAAATTCGGCAAGAGTCTTCACCTGACCCGGGTGATCACGGTCAACGTCCAGCCATTCGAGCAAGTTTGACTTGCCTCCTTGCAAGATCCTTGGCCATTCGGGGGGCGGGGCGAGCCATTCTCCTGTTGGTGATCTCATGTGAGAACGGTCAGAAGAAAAGCTTCGGACGTAACTCCCAGAATCAATTAGCCTGAGGATAACGTCGCAATTCTCCAGGTTGATGCCTGAATTCAGAAATGTTTTCTGAAAATAAATGTCAGCGGGAACAGGTAATCCAAGGGTCGTGTCTAGATCCCATGCGCGCCAACCACCGTCATATACAAGTAGTAGGACGTGATAATCCCAGTATATCGGCGACTCGTGGTCCTCAGCCTGACTTTGGAACCAGAGCCTTCTGTAAATCCCCTTACCCGAGATGATAGAGACAAATGCTTCTCGTCCACGAAAACACTCTTCCTGAGCCAGGTGCCAGATATTTTCTTCACAGTAGAAAGGGGTGTACCGAAAGTCTCTACGGGACATTGTTATCACCAGGACTCGACACTGGGTAACGCGCTTGGGTAGATCGCCTGTAACTGTCATTTAGGGTCATAAAATTCCCTCCAGAAAATTACCCTGCCCAGGGCATTGTAATTCTTCGAACATACCCATTGTAGTTAAACCCCAACAATACAGCAGGAGCACATTATGAAAACTAAAACGTACCCCGAAAATCGGCTTCCTTCGACTGCGCGACATCATCGGCGACAGCGACAGTCTGGACGATGAGGCTACGGTAACGCTCGAAATACAATCCCGGGCTGCGAATAACCCGTGGCTGTAGGCCTGGTCTGTGACGGCAGGCAGCTACACGAAAATGCATTGCAGAAGCTGGGGGGAGCCCGATGTAGACAATCAATCAGTCAGTAGTCGTTATATCCATGACCTTTTTAATGAAGGGCAAGAGAAGGGTGAATCACTTGTGAACCTCGCGCGCTGGGGGCACCAGGTAAAAGGATTACCCTGGGAGATGAATAAAATACAGGTAATTCAGTGAAGATGGTATTTTGCCAGCTATTGCGGCAGGATTTCAGAGGCAAGGACCCCATACTATGAATTTCAGGTTATCTTTAACGAGGATTTGGGGAGAAAAACACTGTCCAGGTCGCGGACTCGGGTGACAAGGGGATATCCGGAGGTGTTGTGTTCGCTTTAACCTAGAACCGTCTTTACACTTCCTATTAACTCAGAGATATCCAGCGGCTTTCGCAGGAATGGGTATGCCTTGATATCAACGCAATTTATCTCAGCGGTTGAACCGCCATGCCCAGACATGACGACGAATTTCATGTCCTGGTCAACGCCTTCCTGCACTTCCCTGATCAAATCGGCCCCCGACTTGCCCGGCATCTTCATGTCGGTGACAATGACAGCGATGTCGGGATTGTTTTTGAGTGACTTCATGGCGGCATCGACACTGTTCACCGCGATACAGTCATACCCCTCGTCGGTCAGGGCTTCCGACGCTTCCTCAGCAATGAAGGGTTCATCGTCGACGATAAGTATTTTATCAGCCATCGTACTTTCCATGCCCAGTCAGGCTGCCGGCAGGGTGATGGTGAATTTTGCCCCGCCGTCGGCATTCTCCGCCTCGATGGTGCCGCCCATGTCGCGGATGATACCGTAACTCACCGACAACCCGAGACCCGTTCCCTTGCCCATTTCCTTGGTCGTGTAGAAAGGCTCGAAAATACGCGGGAGAGCATCCTCCGGAATCCCGCCCCCGGTGTCCCGAGTAATAATTTGGATGCCGCCGTTCTCTTCGACGACCTGAAGAGTGATCTTCTTGTCCCCGTCATTATCTTCGATGGCGTCCCGTGAATTGGTCAGAAGATTGAGAACCACCTGTTCCATCTGGATCGTATGGCCCTTGATGGATGGGCATTTATCGGGGAATTCCGTGACAACCTCAATCTCCAAAAGACGCAATTGCTCACCCATCAGATTGAGGGCGTTCGTAATCACCGTTCTCGGGTCAAGTTTGACAGCAGCCTCATCCGCCTTGCGCCCGAACATCTTCATATGGTCGATAATGGAGGCGGCACGTTCCGTCTGGCCTTGAATGCGTTCCAGCTTCTGATCGAGATATTTGGGATCGGCATTGCCTTTCTCTAATTTGCGCCGAATGTTACCAGCCGCCATGCGGATGACGCTCAAGGGTTGGTTCAGTTCATGGGCGACGCTGGTTGCCATCTCGCCGAGAGTGGCGAGTTTGGATGCCTGTATGATCTGTGCCTCAGACTTTTTAATCTCGGTCAAATCGGAGATAACGAGGGCGGTTCCGCCGTCGGGTAGTTTTTGCTCATTGATCAGGATCGTCATGCCGTTTTGCCTCGACACTTCAATCGGGCCTTGCGGATTACGATGCTGGGCCATCCTTTTCGCAACCCACTCATCTTCCCGGCCTATTGCGTCCAGTATGATTCCGGCCCGGGCACCCGCCCTCAGGTGGTCCTCGAAAAGCGTTCCCGGTTCAGTGTATTCAATGATGGCTTTATTTAGTTTTCGATAGGCCTCGTTGCAGAAAACGATACGGTCATCCTGGTCAAAAAGAATGACGCACTCGTCAAGTTGCTCCACGGCTTGAGCCAGCCGTGTCAGGTCGGATTGTTTTTCGTTGAACGCCTCTATTAACTTTTTAAATCGGCTGACCAACGAATTTACTTCATGAATGCTTGATTTGGGCCACTTGACGTCTTTCCGATCCGTGGTTTCCGCCAACATATTCGCGACAGTGGTTAACTCAGCCAGCGGCTTTGCAATTGATCGGGTGACAAACGGCGTCAGCAGCAAACTGAAAATGGCGATGACGAAGGTTGTGGCTAATTTTTGAATGTAGTCGGATTGAAGCGTATCAATGGCGGCTTTCATGGGCACGGCCACTCTGACAGTCCAGGCGTTCCCTTCCAGCAGCGGGGCCTTATCTTGCCAGTATGCTTTCCGCCAACGAACCATCGTCGGCAAGTTTTCATTCGCCGGTAACAATTGGTGAGGCTCGTCGCCCTGGACATATTCCTGAAGGTCCACCCCACCACTGCTTGCTACGACATAGCCTGCTCCGTCGAGCAATTCGATATACTGGTTATCGTGGGCGATGCTCCTAAGCTGGGACGCAAATATCTCATTGGAAAAGGAAGCGACCAGATATTCTTTGTTCTCCATTGGAACAACCATCGTAAAATGGCGTTCGTCCACTCCATCATCGTTATGGTAATCGGACAGATATTCTGAATGATGCGTTGCGGCCTTGATCTGCTCGGCATACTCTGACCGCCCCGACCTTTGGTTCGGGTGCGAAAATAGGATTTCCCCTTCGACACTGGCAATTTCCACGTTTAAAAGCCCCGGTATAATTCCGTCTCTCCATTTATCGACGATGGCGGTCCAGGCTTGTTTCCGGTCTATGGGGAAATCCACTGCGATCAATGATTTCAGGACCGACGAATAAGAACCGAGAACCGCAGATAATTCGTGCCCCGTATCGCGCGCCTCATCGCTCACATGGCTTTGCAGGTTGGACTGGATTTCCTTGAGTTCGTCCCTGCCGGATAACGTCATGGAAACCAACATGGGCAGGAGAATGAAGGTGGCGATGATCGTGTTCATCGCTGCCTGCATCGACCAATGGGGAATGGAGTTGCTCCTGCCGGGCCGGATTCCCAGTCGGCCTATGGGGGTAAATTGAACGATCAAACTGGCGACGACGAGGTTGACGATGCCGTTGACGGCCTGTTTCAAGGCAATCAGTTGCACGGGCGTTTCCGGCAGACCCAATTGGTATGTGTAAAACACCCAAACCAATGGCATCCCTATAAACAGCCAATACCCCACGTCGGCCAGCACTATGTTGTCTTTCTTCAAAACACAGACAATAAAGCCGACGACAAAAGCCTCCAGCCCAAAAATGACAATTGCGTAGGGGTGCCCCCACAGAAAATAGGTGTAGGAGCCAATGGCAATCCCAACCAAAGTCCCCCAGAGTGTTCCTGATGTGCGAACGGCAACCATGGTTGCAATGCTTCCGAACAGGAAGTTCACACCAAAAAACATTTCAATGTTCAGGTGATTGCCCAACACTCCCAGCACGGTCAAACCCAAAAGAAAAACCGCGCCCTTCGCGTCAGGCACTCGGCAGCAATCGGAAGTTAAAGCGCGAAGGCTATCCCACATTTTGTTGAAACCAGATTTCACGGCCATTCTCCTGCGTATACGGGTGATCGGGTAGTCCGATCCAATGAACTAGCGATATGTATACAGAGGCAATGTGCAATGCGTATGTTGGGATTGTGCAAATTTGTGCAAAATTCGGACTGACGATCCCGGCCGTGGTCTGAGTTTTTCAGATATCAGTGAGCATGTTCAGGAGATCTATGGCATCTCGGTATCCGCGGCCGCGATTAGCGTGATCACCGATAAAATCATCGATACCGTCAAAGCCTGGCAGCAGCGGCCACTGGACTCGCATTACCCGTTTGTGTGGACTGGTTTAACTATCGGCGCATCCTGGAGCCAATTGGAAATATTTCGCCCGTTGAATACGAGCCGATGTATTATCACATTTTGCAGAGTCATCCGAGGCGGCATGACTCACACACCCGAGTCTCCAGATTACCCGGGGCGATTCAAATTGATAAGGCCTGGGTATACCCAACACTTTTCAAAGACTAATAACGAATTATGGGCGTCGGGCGCTGACGACCCACACCGAGCCCGCGAGTTCGATGCAGTTTCCGGTATGATAGGGTGCCAAGGCAGCACGAACGGCATCCACGACCGCCTGGGCATCGGAGTCACTGGCCTGGCTCAATATCCCCCTGATCGGACTCACCACTTTGAAAGCCAGATCCACACAATCGTTGAGATCGCCTTCGCCTATCCGAATATTGATCTTGTGGGCTTCGTGCCGTACATCCGTGAATCCGGCATCAGCCAGTAGGGTTTTGACTTTCTCCTGGGGTGCAAACGAAAACGGGCTGGCGGGAGCATCGGCATTAGGTAACTCAAATCCATCGGGCGCGAAGTGCAGTACAGACTCGACAGGGAGCATCATCCATGGGTTCAGGTCGGGGTCGCGCCAGCAAACGAATACCACACGGCCGCCGGGTTTCAATGCACGATGGAAATTAGCGAAGGCAATATTGGGGTTGGTGAAAAACATAACGCCTGACTGTGAAAACATCACATCGAAGGACGCCGGAGCGAAGTCGTGGGTCTCGGCGTCGGCGTTAATGATCTGGATCGGCACTGGTGCGGTTTTGGCCCACTCCCGCGCCCTGGCCAGCATCAATGTGGAAATGTCCAAAGCGGTAATGGACCCGCCAGGCGCCACACGCTCCGCAATTAACAGGGTGGTTGTTCCGCATCCACAGCCAATGTCGAGCACCCGTTCGCCGGGCTCCGGCGCTGCTCTTGCGATAGCAAGATCTGCCAATGGTTCAAACATCTGATCAAACAAACGGTTAGAATCGGTCCAAATCTCGCCTGCCGCACCGTTCCAGTACTCGATCTCAGCGCTGTTGGGTCCTTCCGCTTTGATATGCTCGGTCATGGATGTTCCCTCCCCATTTCCGGTATATTGTATGATCTGGCTGACATTTACCAGAGAAACTATATTTTCCCGGGTGTTGAATTGCATTCAATTCGGACCCAGTATTTTGATTGATTAATACACCACTTTGGCTCGGATAATTGCCTGGAAAAGCATACATATTCCGGTTCAGAAATGGGTTATCTATTAAAAGCAAATATCTTAAATATTGGGTCGATCGAGCGCGCGATTCAACAACCTGTACATCAGGCATTGCCTCACATATATATTTTTTTAAAATTTCTAGACAATGAAATAGGCGAATTTTTCGATATTGTTGAATCCTCCGAGACCGGGCAGTGCCGCCTCAAATGAATTTGAGCCGGTAACGAGTATTATCGGTTGTCGAACGCGTCGTAGCCGAGCAATTGCGGCAGGAGCGAAGTGGCGACCCTGGAAGCGTGCTTGCTTTCAGCGAGCAAGCTTCCCTGCAATGGTGGCACAGCGTAGATTCATCTTGATCCGACTGGCTGCTGCTTAAACCTGATCCTCCTCCGGCAAGAAACCGCCTGCCTGCATGTTCCACAGATGGGCATAGTGACCGTTTCTTTGTAACAGCTGCCGGTGACTGCCGTCTTCGATAATCTTACCCTGATCAAACACCAGGATACGGTCCATGTGCGATATAGTCGACAGACGGTGCGCGACCACGACTACGGTTCTCCCTTTCATCAGGTTCTCCAGTCCTAGCTGGATTTTTTTCTCGGTGACCGAATCCAGCGATGAAGTGGCTTCGTCAAGTATCAAAATCGGGCAATCCTTCAGGATCGCGCGGGCAATCGCGATACGCTGTCTTTGCCCGCCGGAAAGCTTCACCCCGCGTTCCCCCACCAGCGACTCGTATTTCTTCCCCATCTGCAGGATAAATTCATGGGCATGCGCTTTTTTCGCCGCTTCGATCACTTCGTCGTCGCTGGCATCCAGGCGCCCATAACGAATATTCTCCATCAACGAACGGTGAAACAATTGCGGATCCTGCGGGATCATCGACACACTTTCGCGCAGGCTATCCTGGGTTACGTTAAGAATATTCTGTCCATCGATCTTGATCGTACCGCTTTGAGGTTCGAACAGACGCAGAATCAAATTCACGAAGGTGGATTTACCCGAGCCGGAAAACCCCACCAGTCCGACCTGTTGCTTCGACTCGATAGTGACATCCAGATGCTCAAAAACCCGCAACCCCTCGTGATAGATAAAGCTTACATCGTTAAAAGCAATTTCACCCCGATCCGCTTTTAACGCGGGCGCATCGTGTATGTCGACGATCTCGTGTGGCTGAATAAAAACCGAAACCCCATCGCTGATATTGCCGATGTATTCAAAAAATTCGAGAAAACTCCGGCTCAAACCCCGCGCTGCTTCGACCAGCAAAATTGCCAGTCCTGCGACCATGGAGAACTCCCCTACGGTCATGTTGCCTTCAGACCAGATTTTCAGGGCGTAACCCACGATCCCGAGCATAAGCACCATCGCCGCCGTGAACTGAAACCAGCGCAGTTTTTCCATGTACCAATAGGTACGCAACGCATGATTGACTTCATGGTTCAGGTAATCGGTCAGATAGTCTTCTTCATACTGACGACGCGCGAACATCTTGGCATTCATCACATTGGTTACTGAATCTACTATCTTGCCGGTGACCAGTGAACGCGCTGCGGCAAAATCCTGGGCATAAATCCGACAGCGTTTGGCCAGAAGATAAGACACATAGATATAAACCCCTAACCACAGGCTTAACACCAGGGCCAGATCGCCATTGGCGTAAAACAGAATGATCAATGCCACCATCGATTTAATAATCAACGGATAAAAGTCGAAAGCGATCGTCCATAACGCATGCATGCAGCTCATCGACACTTCTGCGATACGACTCGCCAGCGAACCGGCAAAATGCGAAATGAAATAACGATGCGAATGGTGTTGCAGATAACTGAACAGAGACCTGCGAATCTCACGTCGCAATTTAGGGCCGGTTAGCACCAGCATCGCACCACTGGCGCGGCTGAACAGCACGATCCCAATATTCAAAGCGGCAAAAAGTATCAGGGCGTTCGAAGAGGTGGCAAAGATATCTGCCCCCGTCTGTTTGGCCAGCGTCACGGCATCGATAATCTCCTTCACCGCATAGGGTAGTAATATTGTGCAAGCCGCCTGGCCCGCTTCAAACACAAAGATCGCAGCCAGGGTATAACGTGCTTTAAGATAAAAATATAAGGCAAAGCGCCAGGGAGAACGGGAAAGGGGCGGGGCGTCTTCGGCGATTGTTAATGTGGTGTCCATGGGGTAAGTGTAACGGCATTGGAAAATTGACGGGAGTCTAAATTAGGGTTGATTCATGGTATGAGCGCATCGCGTATCGGTACTACAATTCGTATGGGTGCCCGAACCGACTGTGCATGACAAGATCGATAATGTGAAATCGAAAATGGCCTAAAGGCTGAGATAAACCTTTGGGCTAATATGATATTAGCCCTTTCCCCTTTGATGCCTGTAAACTCCCTGTCCGTTAATCCGGATTACCCGTTAAAGCCATGAACGCAACAGACCAAATTATTTTTTACTCTAGCAAGCCCCGCCTGCTACACATGGCTGCCAATATCTTGATTGCACCCGCGTTACTTTATCTGGTCGGTCTCTGGGCCTGGCCGCCCACGATGCCACATTACGTCACTTTTTTTATCACCGGGTTAATTGCCATGCGTTATGTCAAACAACGTTGGGGCAGCCCGCGGCTGGTGTTTGACAGTGGAGGATTTTATTGTCGAGAATATTATCCAGCAGAATCGATTCAAAAGGTGGAGCCGGTCCTGCGTTCGATCAGGCTCAGCCTGCTCAAGGATGGTGAATCAAAGGACAAGGTCGTCAGTCTTGGATGGGCAAGCAACGATGATTTCAAAACGATCATAAATTTGGCGGTCGATCGATTCAATATTAAGGAGTAAATTTAATTAATCGTGACCGGCTCCTGCGGTATTTGATCTGGGAAAACCAGTTCGGAATATTTCCCTGAAACCTGAATTTTCGTCATTTCCAATAAGGCGGAAATATTCAATATGAAATTTCGATTTCAAACCTTCCCAGATCACTGCCACCAATCTACCAGGAGGTATTAAATCTTTACGTTTATAAACGGTTTATTATGCCTATACTAAATACAACATCTGTTTGGCCTTACCCGAGTTTTACGTCAATCAGCCCAGTCTTATCGGAGTTTATAATATGAAGATTAAGAAGCTGCTTTTTCTGTCCATAGCCACTGCCTTTATTTCTGCTTGCGTCACGACCGAAAATTACCAATATCCCTCAACTATTCCACAGATTTCCACTACTAATCAGCAACAGGCCACTTCTTCGCTACCCTATGGACTGCAAAAAAAATATCAGAGGGGTCAACCACTGCCGCCAGGTTGGCAATTGAAGTTACACAGAGGAAGTATTCTTGACCTACAGATTTATAGGAGTGGCGAAATTGTCGTGCCATTGGACAAGCATGGTTTAGTGACAATTCGGCTCGAAGGCAAGTTAATCAGGTTATATCATGCAACCAGGCAAATAACCGATATATTGAATTAGGATCGTTAGATTAGAGCAGCAATAATTGAGTCAGAACATATTAGTTGCCGACAGATATAAATATTGTGATCTGACCCGGATGCTGAAAAAAAATTAAATTCAAATTGAAATGTCATGATCCAGCGTATATTCTGCGCGCTTCCTATCAGGCGCCCGTAGCTCAGTTGGATAGAGTACCTGGCTTCGAACCAGGTGGTCGGGAGTTCGAATCTCTCCGGGCGCGCCATTCATAAAAAACCCGCTGTAAGCGGGCTATTTTTGGATGGTGGGTTTGTGAGATCAGATGAGAACTCCAAGTTCGACAAAATCGTCAGGAACGATTTTGAACGTCCGCACGACTGCATGGATGTAGCGGTCCGACGTATCGGAGGTAGAGCACCAACAGTAGGCGCTCTTAGGCGATGCAGGAGCAATTGCCGAGGACGGCCCGCTGGTACAACGAGGTCGGTGCGCGAAGGAGTGAGTCCAGGGGTTTATATTTATTGTTTCCTGGTAACGGGTAATGTGCGCCAGGCGCCACCCAGATATTACTGTATTATTGAAGCAGAGTATTTTCTCTGATTTCTTCTAATCTTTCTTCCAGTATTTTAATTTCTTTACGATAAATTTCTAGTCTTATCGGTTGAGAACTCCTGCGTTCAATATCTTCGAGTGACAGGGCCATTTTTCTAATTAGCCTTATTAGCTTGATTTCTTCGACAGTCAAGTCAAAGTTTCTCAGCTTTCTACTCCTGTTAGGAGGTTCACTGCTCGATTTCGAAATCCTCATATCCTGACACCACCCTATTAAATTACCAGGAGACACTTCTTGATTCAGCTATCCCTACTAGTCTTATAGCTAGTTATTGCGACATTACCGAAGAAAGTGATAAATTTACCGGTGACAAAAGGCCATATCGTGTCGATTTCCAGGGTGATGATAATTCAATTTTCGGCATCTGGTTGTTGCCAAAAATCTATCAACGATTGTTCCAGAGTATCGACATCGGTACATTCCTGCACCTGCCAGTGGGATGGCAAATGTGCCTGATACCCGGCTTGCCCAAATCGACTATCGAGCAACACCACGATGCCTCGGTCGGTTTCGCTGCGAATGACCCGACCGGCGCTTTGCTGTACCCGCGTGATTCCGGGAAACCGGTAAGCGTAATCGAAGCCGTTTAATTGCAGGCGCTCGAAATCCTGCTGGATTAGCCGTTGCTGGGTATTGGGCTGTGGAAGTCCAACCCCGACGACAATCGCCCCGATTAGCGATTCGCCTGAATAGTCGATACTTTCGGCGAAAATGCCCCCCATAATCGCGAAACCGAGGGTATTTTCGTGCCTGAAAAAGCGGGCAAGAAAATCCGTGCGTTGCTGCTGATCCGAATCTCGGGTCTGTACCATGGTTTCTATACCCGCAAACTGATTACAGAAACGTTGATGCACTTTTTGCATGAATGTATAGGATGAAAAAAATACCAGGTAGTTGCCAGGACGGGTTTCGTAACAGCGTTGGATTGTGGTGCAGATACTGTCGAGGTATCGGTCGCGATGACGGTAACGTGTATCGATATAATTGCCGACACTCACCTGCAGGTGTTCAAGTGGAAAGCTCGACGCCAGTTTAAGTGTGAGTGTTTGCTCGGTGAGGCCCAGCGCCGACTGGAAGTATCCGACTGGTGACAAGGTAGCTGAAAAGCCGCAGATGGTGCCGAATACCGGGTAGGTCTGCTGCAAATACTCGAACGCGTTGAGGCACAGGAGTTTGACTTCGCGTTGAGCAGCCGGTTTTTTAACAAGGGTTCGATGGTGCGAGGCGTATAAATTAGCGATGCAATGAAATCGATAAATAGCCTTCGACAGTTCAAGCGTTTCGGGCGCAATAGCCTGGTTGTTAAAGAGTTCCGCCTTTAATTTCTCGCTGAACCGGGCAATGGCACGCATTAGCACTATTGGAATTTCACTACTGACGACCTCGTCTTCGGCTTGTTCGCGCACACACTTGTTCAGTGCATTGGCGATGCTGTTGATCGCACGACTCATCGCTGGGCTGTTATGTGCCCGACTCGCGGTGCGTACCTGCCATCGGTTGATGCTGGCGCTATACATGCTGCGCGCCCTGTCGACCAGGTTATGCAATTCGTCTATTAGCAATACTTTGCGCCGATTATCGGTTCTGAAATAACTCATTTGCGCGATCGGATCGAAAATATAATTGAAATCGCAGACGATGACGTCTACCCAGGGCAGCATTTGTAGCGTAAGTTCGAACGGGCACAGATTATGCTCGTCCGCCACCTGCCGAATCTGATCGTTAGTGAGCCGGCGCAGGCGTAACAGGATTTCCCGTGCGGCGGGTAGACGGTCGAAAAAACCGAGCCTTCGCATACATTTTCCATGCTCATCGAACTCCTCGATATCGCTCGTGCAAGGGCAGCATTTGGCTTTGGCCTGGATCACCAGGTAACTGATTTTAAGCCCCCCGGCAATCATCTGTTCGATCGCCTTGAGCGCTTCGTTTTGCCCCGACGTTTTGGCCGAGAGGTAAATGATTTGATCGGTGATATCTTCACCTATCGCCTTGATCGAGGGAAACAATGTACTGATAGTTTTCCCCGACCCGGTCGGGGCTTCGACCAGGAGTCGGTTGCTGTTTTGAATAGCGCGGTATACCTGTGCGGAAAAGCGGTATTGCTCGGCGCGGTATTCGGTAAAAGGAAATTCGAGTGTACCGGCGCTCGCAAGCAATTCCTTTCGCTGGCCTGAAACCAGCCGATGCCAATGGAGGAATATTTTCAAATTCTGGTGTAAAAATATTTCCAGTTCCGAGCACCTGAATGTTTTACTCGCACGGTGTTCACGAAAATTGAACAGGTTGACGTAGTTGACACTCGCGGCGATTTCGTCGAGCTCATGCTCAAGCGCGTAACAGGCGGCGTAGCACTTGACCTGTGCCCAGTGCGCCGCATTGTAGTCTTCGGAAAACTCGTTCATGAAACTGTAAACGGTTTTGATTTCCTCCACGCGGGGAGGGATTTCTTTGTCGAATACCAGATCCACGCGACCCCCTAGTTCTATCCGGTATTCATCGATGTCAATTTCCAGCCGCAGTGTTTGCTCGGCTAATGCCTGTTTTTGGTAGCGTTTTTGAATTTTCTGGTGGGTTTGAATACCTTCCAGTGCGCTCGCGCTCGGCCCGCCATCGTAGCCCAGGTCGCCGCTTCGACAGCAAAATTCAACTAATTCGCGAACCCCGAGTTTGAGTAAAACACTCATTCGTCTGGAATCCATTGCACCCGCGCGAGCGCGTGTGGGATATCGTGTTCGGCAAAAAACTGCATCCAACGCTGCTGGTTTTTTTGCAGGCTATCGCCCGGGCCTTTCACTTCGATCAGACGATATCCTCCGTCGGCAGGGAACAGCGTCAGGTCCGGGAACCCGGCACGGTTATTACGCAGGTCTAACAGGATACGCTCGAATATCGCCATCCAGTGGGAAAAATTGATGCGCGTGAGTGCCAGCTCTATGACTTCCAGGCTAAGCGTCTGCCAGTTGACCAGCGGGTTCATCAGGCCGTGTTTCGTCGCCCAGCATTCACGCGCACATCGCAATATATCGGCATTGCTGGAAATCGACAACCAGACTTGCGCCAGTTGCAGCGCACGTTTTCGCCTGAAATCGTGTGCATAGAAATCGGCCGGACGCTTTTGGAATGGATGATAGAAAGCGCCGGGGACAGGGGCGAAAACCACATCCCAGATAATCAACCCAAGCACCCCATTGAATAGTGAGTTTTCGAGATAATAGCACTGGCTGGAGTCGTCTTGCGCGATCAGGTAATCGACCACTGCCTGCTCGACGCTTTCCTGCCGCGGCAGGCTTAGTTCGATCCGTTCGGGATTGTGGTTAAACCCGCTCTGATCAAAGACCGTAGCGTGATTGAGTTTATGGCGCTTCACCAATCTCGTGCCAAAAACCAGTGCGAACTGCAGTTCTTCGTCGCCGTACGGATCGGCCACGATGGTTTCACATATTCTCAGCGCACTTTCTATCTTTCCCTGCTGAGTGAGCAGACGCACAATACGCTCTCGACTGGGCGGTAATACGCATTGCCGATAATGATCCAGTGCGAGCGTCTGATCGCCGAGGCGCTCAAACTGCCGAGCTACTTCGTATTTGATGCGCTCGCTAATGCGAAACAACGGTGAGCCGGGGTCGATGTCTTCGGGCATTGCGTTAAAGCAGGCTTCGAGCGTGTCTGTATCGTCAGCTTCGCCCAGCTGTAATTTCGACCCGATGCGATGCAATAACCAGTGTTGCTGGATATCGACGGTACTGCCATAGGGCCTGTTTTCTAAGTCGATTGTATAATTTTCGAACTGGTTTAGGCCTAGATCGCGCAGTATAAAATCGGTCATCGATTGATTCAGATTGCCGAAGAACAGCATTTGAAATAACAGGTAAGAGTCCTTTTGCAAAACCTGGATCAGGCGATCGCTCTGTTTAACCGCTGCAAAGAAACTACCGTCTGACTGTTCGAGCAACTGGGACTCAAGCGCCATACGATTGAGCGTTCGCAGGCTCTTCGGTTCAGGGTGCAGTGCCAGTAATTCTCGCTTGCTGAACAAGGCGAGGCGCGCCTGCCTTTCGATCTCGGGGTCTATTTGCAGGAATCGACAGGTTTCAAGTTCCTGTATTGCCTGCTCGAGTGATCCTATTTCGGGATAGTCGACTTTACTTAAACGAAATAATTGGTGACTACGATTTAACAGGCGGATATAGAGTTTTTTGGCATCGATCGTTAAATCCGCGAATTGGTGTAAAAATTTGAGCTGTTCCTGTTCGAGAATATCGCCGTACAGCGACTCAATGTGGTCGAAAAGGACGATTACATTGTCGAGGTAATATGTCTCGGGCAAGTCGGGTGGCATCAGAATAGTTTATCCGAATAATGCCTGCGGCATAAAAACGATCTGATTAATTTGTCTTTGTCGTGCTGGGGGATGACGGTTATATTTCCCCTACCCTGGTGTTGGCTTGCAATGATAGTGACGCACTGGGATGATTCAAAACTAGTTATCGTAATCGAATAATTATAATTAACTATGTTCACCAAAATACATCGTTGGTTCGACGAAAATATCTTTAGCCTGGGACGAGAGTTGCGCTGGTCTTATCTTCCGCCTTTAATGGTGTATCTGGCGGCCGGGATATCGGGTCTTACCGGTATTGTCGGGGCTTTCTTTGTCAAAGATTATCTGGGGCTTTCGGCCGCATTTCTCGCTTCGCTGGGGTTTTGGGCTAATATCCCCTGGGCGCTAAAAATGCCGATCGGCCACCTGGTCGACC
The DNA here is from genome assembly GCA_022566015.1 of Pseudomonadota bacterium. Taxonomy (GTDB): domain Bacteria; phylum Pseudomonadota; class Gammaproteobacteria. The sequence goes on from JADFJT010000020.1 coordinate 28,917, forward strand.
TGATCTGGCGCTGGAAAGGTATTATGGTTTATGTCGGCGCGGTACTCCTCGCCGCCAGCCTGCTCATCATGGTCGCTTTGCTGACCGACCGGGATGCGATGACCGAAATCATGCCGGCCGGTGCCTGGTTTGTATTCAGTACGTTGTTGGCGCCGATTGGCTACGTGGTTCAAGATGTTGTTGCGGACGGGATGACAGTCGAGGCCGTGCCACACTTTGACGACGACGGTGAACCCTTCGGCCTGGCGCAGTTGAAGAGCATGCATACCACGATGCAGACGCTAGGGCGCGTCGCAATTATCGGTGGGTCGGTGCTGGTTGCAGTGATCAACCTGTACCTGTTTAGCGACGCAGAAAATTTACCAGAACCTGAGAAGATACTGGTTTATCGGGATATTTACCTGATCGCGCTGGCAATACCGCTGGTATCGATATCCGGGGTAATCCTCGCAAGCTTTATCAGACGGCGCAATATCCATCGGATGCTGGCAACCGGTTTGAGCAGAGCCGAAATCGAAAGTCGCTTACACGAGAATCTCGAAAAAACAAGTCCGAACTGGTGGATACTCGGCGGCAGCCTGGTATTTGTTATATTCACGCTGAGCATGGGTTTTAGTGATTATGTCTATAATCAGGAAGTGATCTTTCTCGGATCATTTTCGATTATTATCTTTTTAATTGTAAAGTTAACACGCGAATTGAAGCCAGAGGCTCGCCGTACCCTGGTAGGTACCGCGATCGTCATATTCGTATATCGTGCAATCCCCTCAACGGGCGCGGGCATGACCTGGTGGATGATGGACGACTTGAAATTTGACGAGTGGTTCTTTTCGGTACTTTTCCTGATTGGCAGCGTATTGACGCTCGCGGGTATGTTTATTTTCCGGCGATTTATGGCCGAGCGCTCGATTGCCTACGTGATCGGTACTCTGACCATAGTCGGAACTTTGCTGAGCCTGCCCTTTCTCGGCATGTTTTATGGTTTGCACGAATGGACTTCGGCGATGACCGGGGGAGTCGTCGATGCACGGTTTATAGCAGTAATTGATACTGCGCTCGAATCGCCACTCGGTCAGATCGCGATGATTCCTATGCTCGCCTGGATTGCCAATTCCGCGCCCGCCAATCTCAAGGCAACTTATTTTGCGGTCATGGCTTCGTTCACTAATTTAGCCTTGTCTTTATCGCAACTGGGTACCAAATATTTAAACCAGATCTACACCATAACGCGCGAGGTACGTGACGTGACCACTAAAGAATTGCAGGTCGCTGCGGACTATAGTGAATTGGGTGAGCTGATCCTGGTCGCTATCCTGATTGGCCTGGTGTTGCCCTTTGCGGCGATATGGATCGTGCGCGCGAGTCGGATGAAGTGGGCCTAGAACTGCGCGGTTGATTACACCACTTTGACGACCAGTTCGCCAATACCTTCGATTTTACCGACCATCACATCGCCACGATCTACCGGGCCGACGCCTGCCGGGGTACCCGTCATAATCAGATCCCCAGCACCAATTTCATAGTATTCGGAAAGATAAGCAATTATTTCAGGCAGCTTCCAAATCATTTGATTCAGGTTACCTTGTTGGCGCGTCTCGTCATTTACACTTAAGCTAATACTGCCGGCTTCGCAATGGCCGATCTCGGAAGCTGGTGAGATCGGACCGACCGGAGCGGATTGTTCGAAAGCCTTGCCAATTTCCCAGGGGCGGCGGGCCGCCTTCATCTCAGCCTGCAAATCGCGACGGGTCATGTCGATACCAACCGCGTAGCCATACACGTGCTCCAGCGCATTCTCAGGCTTGATATTCACTCCACCACTTTTTAGTGCCACTAAGAGTTCAATTTCATGATGAACATCACTGGATTTAGCGGGGTAGGGAAACTCTCCCGAAGAATTCACGTTGTCTGCATTTTTCTGGAAAAAGAAGGGCAGTTCGCGATCCGGATCATGGCCCATTTCGATCGCGTGATCGGCATAGTTACGGCCGATACAGTAAACGCGGCGTACCGGGAATAACTCATCGCGACCCTTCACCGCAACAGCTGCCTGCCTGGGAGGGGTAATAACGTAACTAGTCATAATATATCCTTTATAAAAAGTGAGAATTTAGTAAATTTCTAATCTAATTACTGGTTAAGTTCCACAACTCGAGGCCTACTAGGTTCGGCGCGAGGCGTAATACCCCACCTTTCTCTCCAGGTGGGCGAGGAATTCGGCAATGGTGAAAGAGATAGTGAACAGAACGATCATAACCGCCCAGAAGTGTTTCATCAAGAAATTCGATGAATAGAGCTCAAACAGCGCACCAAATCCGACAATCGTGATCAGCAATTGACCGATAATTACTCCCTTGACGCCGCGGATGAAACCGAGCCGCACCCCGCTCAGGATTTCGGGAAGTGCGGCCCAGAAGTAAATCTTGAGGAAAGCATCTATCGGCGAGGCGCCGAATGAATTCGCCATCTCAATCAATGAGCGGTTGATCTGCATGACCCCCGCGCGCGTATTCAACACGATAATCCAGATCGCAAACAGGGCGGTGATTATGATGATCGACTTCATGCCGAAT
>JADFJT010000021.1 GCA_022566015.1 Pseudomonadota bacterium
TAGTAGACAATCTTCACAACTGCCCTCCCGCGGTCAGGCCACAGGGCGAAACCATAAGCGTCGATTAACCATCGACTCAGGTAAAAATGCCTTTTATACTGCTTGTAGCCATCAAATACCATTTTTACGGTGTCCATCGACCAGGCAAGAGGAGGTTTCAACATGGGTGTTAGCGCTAATGAGGTGATCGAACAGCCCATTCTTTTGCGTGAAGACTTGAATGGAATTACCACCCTGAGATTAAATCGGCCGCAGCAATACAACCCACTGTCGAGCGAAATGCTGACCGAATTGCAGCAGGCGCTGGACGATATTTCGAATGACGCGAATATCCGTGTCGTTATCATCGCCGCACAGGGTAAGGCGTTTTGCGCGGGCCACGATTTAAAACAGATGCGATCTAACGAGGACAAAGCCTTTCACCAGGCGTTGTTTGAGCAATGCAGCCGCCTGATGCTGACCATTAACCGAATTACCAGGCCGGTGATTGCGCAGGTAAACGGGATAGCTACCGCTGCAGGCTGCCAACTAGTTGCCGCCTGCGACCTGGCTGTGGCGAGTGAGGAGGCGCGGTTTGCAGTTTCGGGTATTAATGCCGGCCTGTTTTGTTCCACCCCTGCAGTTCCTCTTAGTCGCAACTTGTCACGCAAGCAGGCGATGCATATGCTCCTGTCCGGCGATTTTATCGATGCGCAAACCGCGTTAGAATATGGGCTGGTTAATCAGGTGGTAGCGAACGGTGAACTTGAGGCAGCTACCAGGGCGATGGCTGAAAAGATAGTCGCCAAGTCACCCCTGGCCATATCGCTCGGCAAACAGATGTTTTACCGGCAATTAGATATGGAACTAGCAGAAGCTTATGAATTTGCCGGGGAAAGAATGGCTTGCAATATGGATAGTAAAGATGCACGTGAGGGATTCGATGCCTTTTTAGAGAAGCGCAAACCTAAGTGGTCTGGACGCTAGTAAGTGCGAAGCCTGGCAGCATAAGTTAATGAGTAAAACCAATCCCTATCAATCCGGGCTAGACAAGAATGAAGCCAATTTCACGCCACTATCACCCTTAACATTCATCGATCGAGCTGCCTTTGTATACCCGGACCGAATCGCGGTGGTGTACGGAGATTTACGTCAAAGCTGGTCGGAAACCTATAAACGCTGCCGTCGGCTCGCCTCAGCATTGAGCCAGCGTGGAGTCGGCGAGGGTGACACGGTCGCGATCATGTTGCCAAATATACCGGCCATGTGTGAAGTACATTTTGCCGTGCCGATGCTCGGAGCAGTATTGAATGCGCTCAATATTCGCCTTGACGCAGACTCGATAGCCTTCATGCTCAAGCATGGCGAGGCCAAAGTATTAATCACCGACCGCGAATTCTCCCCGACTATTCAGGCGGCATTGAAACAGCTGGACAACAGGCCACTGGTAATCGATGTTGATGACCCAGCAGTCGATGGCGGTGACTTTATTGGTGAACTGGAATATGAGGAATTACTGCGACAGGGTGATGAAGCGTTTGAATGGCACTTACCCAAAGACGAGTGGCAGGCCATCGCTCTAGGCTATACCTCGGGAACCACCGGCAACCCGAAAGGAGTGGTAACGCATCATCGTGGTGCGCATTTAAACTCGGTATCGAATATCATGGCGTGGAATATGTCGGCACATCCGGTTTATCTGTGGACCCTGCCGATGTTCCACTGCAATGGCTGGTGTTTCCCCTGGACTATTGCCGCGCTTAATGGCACCAATGTATGCTTACGTGCAGTGCGGGCCGACGATATATTCAGGCTGATCAAGCAGGAAAAGGTAACGCATTTATGCGGCGCACCAGTCGTATTAAACTTGATGGCCAATGCTGACGATGATTTAAAACAGGGTATTTCTCACCAGGTCAATGTAATGACCGCAGCTTCTGCTCCACCACCCTCAATTTTGGAGGCGATGGAAAATTTAAATTTCAAAGTGACCCACGCCTATGGCCTCACCGAAGTATATGGCCCTGCCGTGGTGTGCGCCTGGCACGAAGAGTGGGATGCCTTGCCTGTCACCGAACAGGCTGAATTAAAGGCGCGTCAGGGGGTGCGCTATCCAATGCTGGAACAACTCGAGGTACTCGACCCGGAAACCCTTCAGGCGGTTCCTCACGACGGCGAAACCGTGGGCGAAATCATGTTTCGCGGTAATATTGTGATGAAGGGTTATTTGAAAAACTCACAGGCAACCGAACAGGCTTTTGGTGGCGGGTGGTTTCACAGCGGCGATCTTGCGGTCTGCCATGAAGACGGCTATATCGAGATCAGGGATCGATCCAAAGATATTATTATTTCCGGCGGTGAAAATATTTCCAGTATCGAAATCGAAAAAACGCTTTACCGGCATCCGGCGGTGATGGAAGCTGCAGTAGTAGCGAGCCCCGATGAAAAATGGGGTGAAACACCTTGTGCCTTTATAACGCTGCGCGAGAATTCTGACGCGGTGAGTGAAAGCGATATTATCGAGTTTTGCCGTGAAAGCATGGCGGGTTTCAAGGTGCCCAAAAAAGTGGTATTTGGCCCGTTGCCGAAAACCTCGACCGGCAAAATCCAGAAATTTGTGCTGCGCCAGCAGGTACGGGAATTAAATTCATGACTGACATCAGCACATTGCGTCGTATTTTAAGCGAGTACAAAACTTTGGCGATGGTTGGCCTCTCCGATGACTGGTCCCGCCCCAGCAACTTTGCAGCCAAGTATCTGCTTGATCGAAATTTTAAGGTAATCCCGGTTAATCCTAAATACGATGAAATCCTGGGGCAAAAGTGTTATCCGGACCTTGAATCCATTCCGGAGCCGGTGGATATTGTCGATCTGTTTCAACGGGCGGACCGAATCGGACCCTTCGTCGACTCTGCAATCGCTATTGGGGCCAGGGTGGTCTGGATGCAGCTAGGCATAGTCAACGAAGAAGCCGCGCAAAAGGCCCGCGATGCCGGACTGGAAGTGGTGATGAATCACTGCACCAAGATCGAGTACGCCCGTTTGTTTGGCGGGCTCAATACCATAGGCGTGAACACCAAAATCATTAGCTCTAAACGCCCGTTGTTTATTAACACCTGACCAGAGCAGAATCATGGCCGACAGAGAATTTGGAATAGAGACACTTTGCCTGCATGCGGGACAAATCCCAGACGCGGCCACAGGCGCGCGCGCGGTACCCATCTACCAGACCGCCTCGTATGTATTCGACGATGCCGATCATGCTGCCAGCCTGTTTAACTTGCAGACTTTTGGCAATGTTTATACGCGTCTGACCAACCCCACTACGGCAGTATTCGAAGAACGAATGGCGGCACTTGAAAATGGTCGTGCGGCGCTCGCAGTCTGTTCGGGAATGGCCGCCCAGTCCACGGCCCTGCTCACGCTGATGGAGCAGGGCGACGAACTGGTGTCCGCCCGGACTTTATACGGTGGCACCTTTTCACAGTTCGACGTGACCTTTCGTAAAATGGGTATAGAAACCTATTTTGTCGATTCCGACGAGCCGGAGAATTTTCGCAAGGCGATTACGTCGAAAACAAAGGCGCTCTTCGCTGAAATTATCGGCAACCCGGTGAACAATGTGCTGGATATCGAAGCAGTGAGTGCGATCGCCAGGGATGCGGGTATTCCGCTCGTAATAGATAGTACCTTTGCCACCCCGTATCTGTGCAGGCCAATCGATTTTGGTGCGGATATCGTCGTGCACTCGGCAACCAAGTTTATCGGTGGACACGGAACCACCATGGGGGGTGTGATTATCGAATCGGGTAAGTTCGACTGGGCCAATGGCAACTTCCCGGGTATGGTCGAACCCTCGGCTGGCTATCATGGTATCCGATTTTTTGAAACTTTTGGAGATTTCGGCTTTACCATGAAGGCGCGCTGCGAAACCCTGCGTACTATGGGGCCAGCCGCGAGTCCATTTAATTCATTCATGCTATTGCAGGGTCTCGAAACTCTGCATGTGCGAATGGACCGCCACGTCGAAAATGCAGTCGGTGTGGCGAATTACCTGCAGGATCATCCGCTTGTTTCGTGGGTTAACTATCCCGGCCTCGAAGACAATCCCTATTATTCTCTGGCGCAAAAATACCTGCCGAAAGGTGCCGGTTCGATCATGAGTTTCGGCATCGAGGGAGGGCAGGAAGCTGGAACAAAATTTATCGAAGGTGTACAGTTTCTGAGCCACCTCGCCAACGTTGGCGATGCCAAGACGCTAGTGATTCACCCTGCTTCCACTATTCACCGCCAGCTCAGTGAAGAGCAGCAGATTTCCGCCGGTGTCACGTCGGATATGGTTCGTATTTCGGTGGGCCTGGAAACCCTGGACGATATCCTGTGGGACCTGGACCAGGCATTGCAGAAAACAAAGTGAAGACATTTTTTTAAGGATAGGGAATTAGTGGCAACAGGTCACTGGATCCCGCGATCAAGTCGCGGGATGACAGGGAAGTGGTATAGTGTTGTCATCCCGTGGCTCGACCACGGGATCCAGGGAGGGATTTATTGGATGGGAAAATATTACTACACCTACATTTTAGCCAGCAAGAGGAATGGAACTCTCTACATCGGGGTAACTTCTGATCTGATCAAAAGAGTATGGCAGCATAGAAATAGTCTTGTTGGCAGCTTTACTCAAAAATATGGTGTACATAATTTGGTTTATTTCGAGCAGCATGAAGATATTGAGAGTGCGATTCATCGTGAAAAACGCCTTAAGGAATGGCGAAGAAAGTGGAAGCTTGCGTTGATCGAGAAGGATAATCCGGGCTGGAAGGATCTGTATTCAGAGATAATTGAATCTTAAGACGCTGGATCCCGCGATCGAGCCACGGGATCCAGCGAATTTGGCTACAGCAGTGGCAACTAGTCCACCCCAATTAATATATCGCGCACTTCCTGATACTTCTGCCGGGTCTTGTCGATAATTCCCTGGGGAATTTCAGGTGCTGGCGGAGTCTTGTCCCAGTCCAGGGTTTCGAGGTAATCGCGAATAATTTGTTTGTCGAAGCTGGGAGGACTGATGCCAGGCTGATATTGATCAGCTGGCCAGAATCGGGACGAATCGGGGGTTAAAATTTCATCGATCAATACCAGCTGATCTTGATCGTCGAGGCCGAACTCAAATTTGGTATCGGCGATGATGATACCGCGAGCGCGAGCGTATTCGGCAGCGAACTGGTACAGACGGAGGCTGATATCTCGAACTTGCATAGCTTTTTCTTCACCGATCAAATCCACCGTGTGCTCGAAACTGACATTGGTATCGTGATCTCCGACGGCTGCCTTGGTCGATGGTGTAAATATCGGCTCGGGCAACTGCGCCGCCTGTTGCAATCCAGTTGGTAATTCAATACTGCATATCTTTCCAGTCGCCTGGTAATCCTTCCATCCTGATCCGATCACATAACCACGCACGATCGCTTCGACTGGAAGAGCTTTCAATCGGCGAACAATAATCGAACGCGATTTTAACAGATCGTAATCCTGTTGCGAGACATAGTGACTCAATTTCAGATCACTCAGGTGATTGGTGACGATATCGCCGGTTCTGGCAAACCAGAAATTAGAAACCTGCGTGAGCAGTTCACCCTTTTGTGGAATCGGTTGCGGAAATACCACATCGAATGCGGACAGACGATCGGTCGTTACGATCAACATGTAGTCATCGTCGATACGGTAAATGTCCCGCACCTTGCCTCTCGCAATCAGCTTTAGATTGTCGATATTGGATTCAAAGATACCGGGTAAATTTTGCTGGGTAGTCATCGACAGAGTATAATCGGGCGAACAATGTGGCGGTAAATTCGAAGCATCGGATCTTACCATATCGGCTCCTCGGGATTGGTTTTTTACAGGCAAATTAGAGTATAATCGCTCGCTTTTTCAGGAATACTCGGAGATAAGCATGACCCAGACAGTGGTTGCCGTGGTAATGGGTAGCGATAGCGATTGGCCAGTGATGCAGCCTGCGGTTGAATACCTGGAGCGCTTCGGAGTCCGCTACCTGACCCAGGTGGTTTCGGCGCATCGCACGCCAGATTTACTCACCGAGTTTGCCAAAAACGCACGTGAAAAATCGCTCGCCTGTATTATCGCCGGGGCCGGTGGAGCTGCCCATTTACCCGGTATGCTGGCGGCGAATACGACAGTCCCTGTTTTAGGCGTGCCTGTGCCAGGCGAGCATTTGCAAGGCAAGGATTCTTTGTTATCTATAGTCCAGATGCCCAGGGGAGTGCCCGTTGCGACCTTTGCTATCGGCAAGGCAGGTGCGGTTAACGCAGCATTGTTTGCGGTATCGATGTTAGCCATGAATGACCCAGCCCTTGCAGCTCAACTCGATGAGTTTCGTCTAAGTCAGCGTGATGCCGTTTTGCAGATGACCCTGCCCACGCAATAGTGATAGATGGCGATCCTCCCCGATAGCACGCTCGGTATACTCGGCGGTGGTCAGCTTGGGCGCATGTTTGTTATCGCGGCGAGGACCATCGGATACAAGGTAATTGTGCTCGATCCGGATGCGAATAGCCCAGCTGGTGGTATTGCGAGCAAGCATATACGAGCCGCGTATACCGATCATGGAGCGCTCGACACTTTGCTTAAGCACTGTGCTGCGATTACTACTGAGTTTGAAAATATTCCGGCCGAATCGCTCGAATACCTGGCACAGTCGCTTCCGGTACACCCGTCTGCCAGTGCATTGCGCATTGCGCAAAACCGTCTGAGCGAAAAAGATTTTTTTACCGCTCTCGGATTAAATGTCGCAGCTTATACTGCGATCGAATCAGAACAGGATATCGCCCGGGCAGAAAATTTTATTTTCCCTGCAATATTGAAAACCACCACACTTGGTTACGATGGCAAAGGACAGGTTGTTTGTGAATCGCATGACGATTTAATCGCCGCTTATTCACAGCTCGGTACTCGACAGGGTGTGCTGGAGCAGAAAATCGACCTGGTCAAGGAAGTCTCGGTAGTGTTATGCCGAAGTCAAATGGGTGATATTGACTGTTTTCCGGTGGCTGAAAATCAGCACCGCAACGGCATACTCGATATTTCCGTTGCCCCGGCCGATTTGTCCCAGTCACTCGCCGACGAAGTCCGATCGGCGGCCTGCCGTATCGCCGATGGCCTGGATTATTGTGGCGTGCTCGCAGTCGAATTTTTTGTATCGTCAGAGAATAAAGTGCTGGTGAATGAAATGGCGCCGAGGCCGCACAATTCGGGACATTACACGCTCGATGGCTGCGTCACTTCACAGTTTGAACAACAGGTGCGTATGATGTGTGGATTGCCCGCTGGTTCAAGCAGGCAGCATAGTGCTGTGGCAATGTGGAATGTACTGGGAGACATCTGGCCTCAACAGGGGGAACCTGCCTGGGATCAAGTGTTGCGACGAAGTGACGCGAAGCTACATTTATATGGAAAAACCGAGGCCCGGGCAGGTCGCAAGATGGGACATATCAATTGCCTGGCGCAGGATACCGATGAAGCGTTGGCACTATTGAAAAACATCCAGCAGCAGCTATCTTAAGACGATTTGACGCCACGGGCGACGGTATAAGTCTTGCCCTGCTTTATTTTTTTGTAGTTTCCAAATACCTCGTGGAAGCTGCGTTTGAAAAACTGGCGTAGGCCGGTGATCGTGACGATATAAAATGAACCGCCTGGTTTCAGGTATTCGAGCGCATCAAACAGGTATATATAAAGCAATTCCTTGCCGACCTTGGCCGGAATATTAGAGACTATCAAGTCGAATTGCTGATTCGGGATATGGTCGAAACCGTTGCTCAGCAAACAGCTGGCGTTGTCTATTTTATTCAGCAGACGGTTCTTTTCAGCATATTCGACCGCGATAAAATCCTTGTCCACTAGCAGCGTTTCCCCTGCGGGTGCGGATCTCGCCATGTGCAGACCTAGCACGCCATAACCGCATCCGAGATCGAGACAATCGTAGTCGGGTTCGATATCGAGATATTTAAGCAACATTTGCGAACCCTCGTCGATCACTCGTGGTGAAAATAACCCCCAGGTGGTAAGAAACGTGAGCACCTGGTTATTACTTTCGGAGTAGATTTTCAGGTCCTGTCGAATATCGTGGATATAGTTTTTTAATTCAATCATATGATAGTTTATTCAGCATCAATTAAGCTGTGGTTGATACCCTTTACATCGGTGAGTGGCTTTGCCACAATCGCGCTTTTTAGCCGTCATTATCTAATGGCATGTCAAATTTTACTACCGAGGAGTAGGTATTTATGAAATTCGTATCAGCGACCTTGTTCGCAATAGTGATGGTTTTTAGTATTCCCGCGCAAGCCGATAAGGCGGCCGGTCAATCAGCTTACGCCGCAAAGGGCTGCATTGGTTGCCACGGAGCCGGTGGGAAAAGTGTGGTGCCGACTTATCCGTCGTTGAAAGGGCGTAGTGCCGCATTCGTACGCAAGAACCTGACTGATTTTCGCAGTGGAGCGCGTAAAAACCCCACTATGAATGCAATGGCGGCCGGGTTGAGCGACGCAGATATAAATAATATCGCCGATTACATCGGAAGCCTTTAGCAAATACCATTGGCATTAACCGTGGCTGATTACCGCATCGCCCCATCGATATTGGCTGCCAACTTCGCCCGGCTGGGAGAGGAAGTCGATAATGTCATTGCGTCGGGTGCCGATATTGTTCATTTCGATGTGATGGATAATCACTATGTACCGAACCTTACCTTAGGCCCGCTTGTTTGTGATGCTTTACGCAGTCATGGGGTGAGCGCACCTATCGATGTTCATCTAATGGTCAAGCCAGTGGATCGCATCATTCCTGATTTTGCGAAAGCGGGTGCGAGTTATATTACTTTCCACCCCGAAGCGTCGGATCATGTCGACCGTAGCCTGGGTTTGATTCGCGAGTGTGGGTGCAAATCAGGGCTGGTATTTAACCCGGCTACCCCGCTTAGTTATCTCGATTATGTGACCGACAAGGTCGATATGATTCTATTAATGTCGGTAAATCCTGGTTTTGGCGGCCAAAGCTTTATCGCTGCGACGCTGGATAAGCTACGCGAAGCGAAAAAAATAATTGACCGGTCGGGATACGATATACGCCTCGAAGTCGATGGCGGTGTCAAAGTCGACAATATTGCCGAAATTGCGGCGGCAGGCGCCGATACCTTCGTATCGGGATCCGGAATATTTGCTTACGGCGATGAGGCTGATCCCAATCGATACGACAGTATTGTTGCCAAAATGCGGGATGAACTCGCGCAAGCGAACAGTATTTGATCAGAAAGCCGGACATGGTGTTGATCGACCTGGATGGAACGCTGGTCGATACCGTGCCCGACCTGGCTTATTGCATCGATCAGACCCTGTTGCAATTAAACCTGCCAGTCCGTGGCGAAGAAGCGGTAAGGCACTGGATTGGCAATGGAATTGAGCGACTGGTTAAGCGAGCGCTGGTGAATGACCTCGATGGCGAGCCCGATCCCGCTCTTTATCTAAGAGCACTGCCACTGTTTAAATCTCTGTACGCATCGAATACCTCGGTGCGCAGTCGTCTTTACGACGGCGTACTGGAGGGTCTTGATTATATGAAAAAGCAGGGTTATCGGCTCGCCTGTGTGACCAACAAAGCGAGGGAATTTACTCAACCCCTGTTGGACGATTTCGAGATCGTAAAATACTTTGAATTCACTATCTGCGGGGACGATACCGCGAGAAAGAAGCCCGATCCTTTACCCTTGCTGACCGCTGCCGAACAGATGCGGGTGAGTCCCCGGAAGGCACTGATGGTGGGGGATTCTGCCAGCGATGTGAAAGCGGCGCGTGCGGCCGGATTTCAGATTATTTGCCTGAGCTATGGCTATAATCATGGCGAAGATATCCGTAGCTATGGGCCGGATGCTGTGATAGATTCGTTGATCCAGTTGAATACGCTCATTTAAACAATGGTTCAAACAATAAAACTTAACAAGGTACGCATATATCGCTGGCGATGGTGAGCCCTCACCGTAGTTCCGTTGTACCTTAGTTTAACCGTTTTGAGCCATTGCCATGAATCTTCGACAATTCAATAAAATTAGGCGCGATTATAACCGCATTCCACTGGTGCGCGAAGTTCTCGCAGACCTCGACACCCCGCTCAGCACCTACCTCAAACTCGCCGACGAACCCTATACCTATCTGTTCGAGTCGGTTCAAGGTGGTGAAAAATGGGGGCGTTATTCGATTATAGGACTCGCCTGTGTTACGCGCCTGAAAGTGTTTGGAAAAAGGGCTGTACTGGAAGTGGACGGGCAGGTAGTGAGCGAGGAGGAAACCAGTGATCCGCTCAAATTTATTCAAGATTATCTTAATTTTTTTAGAGTCGCCGAGAATGATTGCCTGCCAAAATTTCACGGTGGGCTGGTAGGCTATTTCGGCTACGATACGATTCGTTATATTGAGCCGAAACTGGCCGACTGCCCTAATCCTGACAAGCATGCGACGCCTGACATCCTGCTGATGCTGAGCGATGAACTGGTCGTTTTCGATAATCTGGCGTCACGAGTTTTTCTGATAGTGCACGTAGACCCCAGCGAAAGTAAGGCATGGGAAACCGGGCAGCGGCGATTACAGGAGCTCGAAAATAAGCTGATGGAAACTCGCCTGGATCGAAGTTTCAACGGATCACAACAATCGGTTGGTGAAGAAGATTTCACTTCTGAATTTACCCAACAGGGATTTGAACAGGCAGTTGAAAAAGCCAGGCAATATATAATCGACGGCGATGCCATGCAGATTGTACTTTCGCAGCGCCTGTCGATACCTTTCAAAGCCAGGCCGATCGATTTGTATCGCGCCTTACGCAGTCTAAATCCTTCGCCCTATATGTACTATTTGAATTTGGACGATCATTTTGTCGTCGGGTCATCGCCCGAAATCCTGGTGCGCCTGGAAGACCAGACGGTTACTGTAAGGCCTATTGCGGGCACTCGTCCACGAGGACGTGATCGCAAACACGATCTGAAGCTCGAGTGTGAACTGCTGGCTGATCCCAAAGAATTGGCAGAGCACCTGATGCTCATCGACCTGGGTCGAAACGATGCGGGTCGAGTCAGTGAAATCGGGAGTGTGCATTTAACCGAAAAAATGATCATCGAACGCTATTCCCATGTGATGCACATCGTTTCTAATGTCGAGGGTAGATTAAAGCCAGGTCTTTCGGCAATGGATGTTTTACGCGCCACTTTTCCGGCCGGAACCGTATCTGGTGCACCGAAAATCAGGGCGATGGAAATAATCGACGAGCTAGAACCGGTCAAACGGGGTATCTACTCCGGTGCTGTTGGTTATATTTCCTGGAGCGGTAATATGGATACGGCCATAGCGATACGCACCGCCGTGATCAAGGACGAAGTACTATATATTCAGGTGGGTGCTGGAATCGTGTACGACTCGGTGCCCAGGAAAGAATGGGAGGAGACCATGAATAAAGCTCGAGCCATCTTCCGAGCCGTGACCATGGCGGAGTCGGGTTTGCCCTCGAGAGATCCCTGTGCCGAGAACGCCGAGTCAGCATCATGAAAGTATTAATGATAGATAATTATGATTCGTTTACCTATAACCTGGTGCAATATCTCGGGGAACTGGGCGCCGAAGTCGAAGTGGTTAGAAACGACCAGATCAGCGCTGAAGAGATCCAGCAAACCGACGCAAGCCATATCATGATATCCCCAGGCCCTTGCACGCCGAACGAAGCAGGTGTTTCGATGGAGGCAATAGAAATAATGGCCGGTTTGAAACCGATACTCGGCGTATGCCTGGGCCATCAAAGCATAGGCCAGGTTTATGGCGGTGCAATCGTTCATGCCAAAAAAATAATGCATGGCAAGACTTCGATGGTCGTGCATACAGGTGAAGGCGTATTTTCCGGCTTGACCAACCCGTTCGAAGCGACGCGTTACCATTCGCTGGTGATCGACAAGGACAGTCTGCCCAAGTGTCTGGAGCTCACTGCCTGGACCGAAAACGAAGAGGGTTTGGTCGACGAAATAATGGGAATTCGGCACAGGAAATTGAGTATCGAAGGTGTGCAGTTTCACCCGGAGTCGATATTGACCGAACATGGACATGATCTGTTACGCAATTTTTTGGCAATGTAATATTTCAACAGGAAATGGGCTTTAATAAACTCGTCATTCCCGCGAAAGCGGGAATTACGATGCTTAGGTGGAGGAATAATGAATATACAAACAGCTATTAAAATGGTGATAGCCAACCAGAATCTGAGCACCAGAGATATGACTGCGGTAATGCAGCAAATTATGACCGGTGAATGTACCCCGGCGCAGATTGGTGGGTTTCTGGTAGGGCTACGCATGAAGGGCGAAAATATCGACGAGATAAGCGCGGCTGCCGCAGTTATGCGCGAACTGTCGACCCGGGTCAAGGTAGATGCAAAACATCTGGTAGATACCTGTGGAACCGGGGGAGACGCTTCGGGTAGCTTCAACATATCCACTGCGAGCGCGATTGTCGCCGCTGCGGCCGGTGCCCGGGTAGCCAAGCATGGCAATCGATCGGTTTCGAGTAAGTCAGGCAGCGCCGATGTGCTTGAAGCGGCCGGTGTTAACCTGGATATTACGCCCGAACAGGTTGGAGCCTGTATCGAACAGGTCGGGGTCGGATTCATGTTTGCACAAAAACACCATAGTGCGATGCGGCACGCGATTGGTCCACGAAAAGAAATGGCGGTGCGAACCATATTTAATGTACTGGGGCCGCTGACTAACCCGGCTGGAGCCCCGAATCAGGTAATCGGTGTTTTTGATGGTGATCTGGTGGAACCACTGGCCAATGTACTCAAGAATCTCGGTAGTCGCCACGTCATGGTGGTCCATGGTGATGATGGGATGGATGAAATCAGTATTTCGGCTAAAACCCGGGTGGCCGAACTCAAGGACGGTGAGGTGACCTGCTACACGCTGTCACCGACTGATTTTGGCCTGGAGATGGCAGATCTGGCCGATCTAAAGGTGGACAGCGTAGAACAAAGTCTGGCAATGATTCAGTCGGTATTAGGCAATACGCCTGGACCAGCACTTGATATCGTCGCCCTAAATGCCGGTGCGGCGATATACGTATCGGGTCTGGCCGAGAGTATGACGATCGGGGTTCAAATGGCGCAATCGGCCATAGCCGATGGCAGGGCCTCGGAAGTTTTAGACAACTTGATCGAAAAGTCGAACGCCTGATGACTATTGGCAGTCCCGACATCCTGACGAAAATAATGCGCCGCAAACAGGAAGAGATTATATCGCGCCGGCAGGCGATATCGATCGAGCGAATCCGGCAGCAGGCGAGTGATTCATCCAAACCGCGTGGCTTTTTGAAATCGCTGAAGGACAGCCAATCTAGTGGTCGCTCGGCGGTAATCGCCGAAATTAAAAAAGCCTCTCCCAGCAAGGGTGTAATACGTGAGCACTTTGACCCGGTTGCAATTGCCGAATCTTTCGCAGCAGCCGGGGCCGCCTGCCTTTCGGTGCTGACAGATGAAGATTTTTTCCAGGGGCACGACGATTACCTGGTTGCGGCACGAAATGTCTGCGCTTTGCCGGTCATTCGCAAGGATTTTATCATCGACCCCTACCAGGTGTATGAGGCAAGAGCGTTGGGTGCCGATTGTATTTTGTTAATTGTCGCTGCGCTCGACGACGAGCCGTTGGCTGATTTATACACTCAGGCTAAAGCGCTGGGCATGGACGTGTTGGTAGAAGTGCATAACCAACAGGAACTGGATATAGCATTGGGCCTGGAGCTTGACATAGTCGGTATTAACAACCGTAATTTAAGGACTTTCGAGACTCGCCTGTCGACCACCATTGGTTTGCTTGATCAGATACCGGAGTCCTGTCTGGTTGTCACGGAAAGTGGCATTAATACGAAAGTAGACGTGAACTTGATGCGCGATCATGGCGTGAACGCGTTTCTCGTGGGCGAGGCTTTTATGCGTGCCGAGCAGCCTGGCGAAGCCCTGGAGGCTTTATTTTTCTCGTGACCATCCGTTTATTTATCTAGTGCCGAATACGACAACCGTTTTTCCATGAGCAACAATTAAGCCGTCTTCTTCCAGCGTCTTCATCACACGACCTGCCATTTCGCGAGAACAACCGACAATTCTGGCGATTTCCTGGCGCGTTATTTTGATTTGCATACCGTCTGGATGAGTGATTGCATCGGGTTCACGCGCTAGATCGAGCAGGGTTCGAGCGACTCGGCCGATTACGTCCATAAACGCCAAATTGCTCACCTTGCGGCTGGTACTGCGCAGTCGACTGGCTAATTGGGACGATAACTGAAATAAAATTTCGGGCGTTTCCCGGGCTAGCACCATGAACTGGTTATAGTGGATTTCGGCGACTTCGCAAGTAGTACGCGCGATCACCCAGGCGCTACGTTTGATGTGTTCCTCGAACAAACCCATTTCGCCAAAGAAGTCACCTGGGTTCAGGTAGGCGAGCACAATTTCATTACTATCCTCGTCTTCGATGACTACGCTGACCGATCCTTCGATGATATAGTATAGCGTCTCGGAATCGTCGCCAGCGTGGATGATCGTGCTGCGCACACCGTATTTCTTTGTGTGGCAGTGATGCAGAAAACTATTCAGAGCGGGATTATCGCGTGGCACCAATTGAGTGACGGGATCGATTTCCATCGTGTATCCAGGCAGTGTATTTTATAACTGGACTAACATATCACATTTAAGCGTGACGACATAATCAGGTAAGTGCCTATGAAATGCAGGGTTAAATGGCTCGATCACATGACGTTTGTCGGTGAATCCGGTAGTGGCCATGCCGTGGTGATGGACGGTGCTCCAGAACACGGTGGTCGCGATATGGGCGTGCGCCCGATGGAAATGCTGTTGCTGGGTCTTGGTGGCTGTACTGCTTTTGACGTGGTGAGTATTTTGAAAAAATCTCGACAGGCAGTCACCGATTGCGAAGTTGTAATTGATTCCGATCGTGCTGAGGAAATACCCAAAGTTTTTACCCGAATTCACGTGCACTTTATTATTAGCGGCAAAGGTCTGGACCCCGTCAAGGTCGAGAAAGCAGTTAACTTGTCTGCCGACAAATATTGCTCCGCCTCTGAAATGCTCGGCAAGACAGCAGAAATAACGCACGATTTTGAAATTGTGGCGTTAGACTAGAAGCGATAAGCCGTAAAAGTCATCACCTTGCTGAATAGCGTCATCGTGTTTCGAATGACCGAAGGTAGACTGGTCGCGCCGGCCTTGTCGGCATTGACGGCGTGTCGCATTTCATCTTTTATCATCGTTTCGAGAATTACCCGACTGCGTTGATCGGTATCGGGAAGTTGCTTCAGGTGGCTTTCGAGATGTCGGCATACCTGTTGCTCGGTTTCCTTCACAAATCCGAGGCTCCATTTATCACCGATGGCACCGGCCAGGACACCTATGCTAAAAGACCCCCAGTACCAGAGTCCGTCGAGTTTGCTTCGTCTATGATTAAGTTCCGCCAATCGCAGCTGACACCAGGTCAAATGTTCGTTTTCCTCGTCAGCCGCCGTTTGCATCGCCGCGCTCACGGCTTGATCTCGCGCGGTAAGCGCCTGACCCCGATAGAGTCCTTGCGCTGCTACTTCACCAGCGTTATTTACGCGTATCAAACCGGCTACATGTGATTGTTCAACATTGGTCAGGTTTTCCGGCACAAACTTGCCCGCTGGGTAAGGTCGCTCCTGTGCGGGTGGACGAACATGGCAGGTTTGCAAGCCATGTTGTAACTCGCTGATTAGTCTATCGATCACGCTTAGTTTTCTGAGCACTAGGGTCTGTTCCTCAACATAAGGGAAACAGTATGCGGGGTGGGACCTGGCTGTCAATAAAGAGGTTGCTCGACGAGGGCTGCTTTTTTTATTCGAAATTGATTTCGTACACAAAATGCGCAGAGAAACGCCCAGACCTTCGCCATTATGGTATTTAAGCCAGAACGGCAATTATCGAGCACTGCAATAATCCCTTTTAGACAGGTTCGCTTCGATACCCTGGAGATTCTGCCACCAGGTGTTGACAAGAATAACATTATATTAGATAATTATTATATGCTGATTCATTGACATCCTCTGTCAGACAGCATTCCTCCTCCATCACCTATTAGATGGATTTGGCGCGGTACTTGGTGCCGCGCCATTTTTTTATTCCCAGGACTTGTTCAGAGCTTTCCGGTGGTAAATCCTGTATTTTTCAAAAGTGATCCGAGTCTTTAGATATAAACGTAAATAACAGTCGGAACAAGGTCGATTTGGGTTGTCAAATATGGCTTTATCGGCTAGTATTCGCGCCCTTTGTGAGAGAAGTCAAAGCGTTTGAAGCAGCTTTGCGGAATAGAGTATGAAAACCTTTAGCGCCAGTGCCGAAACCGTCAAACGTGAGTGGTTCGTGATCGATGCCACTGACAAGGTGCTCGGTCGCCTGTCGACCGAAATAGCGCGTCGTCTGCGCGGTAAGCATAAACCCGAATATACGCCGCATGTCGATACCGGAGATTACATCGTGGTGGTTAATGCCGAGAAGGTACGCGTCACTGGAAATAAGGAAACCGACAAGATGTACCATCACCATACCGGATATATCGGTAACCTCAAGTCGACAAATCTGGCCAAGTTGCGTAGTAGCCATCCCGAGAGGATCATCCTGCACTCGGTTAGGGGCATGCTACCCAAGAATTCACTAGGCAGGGCAATGTTTCGGAAACTCAAAGTTTACGCCGGCGAGTCTCATTTACACGCCGCACAACAACCCCAGCCCCTCGAAATTTAAGAGAATGTCATGTCAGTAGAACAATACTACGGTACCGGTCGTCGCAAGAGTTCCTCAGCCAGGGTTTACCTCAGGTCTGGTGGAGGTGCAATAACGGTTAATAATCGAAGTATCGAGGATTATTTTGGTCGGGAAACTTCGCGCATGGTGGTTCGCCAACCGCTGCAAACAGTCGATATGCTGGACAAGTTTGATATCATGGTAAAGGTGAAGGGCGGTGGTCCCAGCGGACAGGCAGGCGCGATTCGACTCGGTATAACCCGCGCACTGTTGCAATACGACGAAACCTACCGCGAATCACTACGTAAAGAAGGGTTTGTAACTCGTGACGCCAGGGTGGTTGAACGTAAAAAAGTGGGGCTGCGCAAAGCAAGGCGTGGAGTTCAATTCTCCAAACGCTAAGCCAAACGAGGTTTTTTTCAAAGGGGGGCTGGAAACAAATTCAGCCCCTTTTTTATGGCCGTCTTATTCGTCGAATTAGAAATTATCGGTGCAGGATTAATCAAGTCTCAGGCTGTAATGGTACGGATGCCCTGGTCTCCACCGAGAATCAACACGTCAGCTGGCCGATGCGCGAACAGGCCAACGGTGACTACCCCGACCATTTGGTTAATTTGTGTTTCCAGTTCCACTGGGTTATCGATGCTCCATTCGTGTACATCGAGAATATGATTACCGTTATCGGTAATAAAATTCTCCCGCCATCGTGGCGAGCCCCCCAGCTTTTCAAGCTTCTCCGCAACCATTATTCTCGCCATCGGAATGACCTCTACGGGCAAAGGAAATGCGCCTAGCGTGCCTACTAGTTTACTGTCGTCGGCAATACATATAAATTGATCACTTGCTTCGGCAATGATTTTTTCTCGCGTTAATGCGCCACCTCCGCCCTTGATCAAATGCAGCCGAGAATTCGATTCGTCGGCTCCATCGACGTAGATCGATAGATGACCGACCGCGTTTAAATCCTCGACGCGAAAACCATGCTTTTTTAACCGCTGGGTCGAGGCTTCCGAACTGGAGACTGTAGTTTCGATATCCCCAGACATTTTTTCTGCCAGTAGATCGATAAAGAAATTTACCGTA
Organism: Pseudomonadota bacterium; assembly: GCA_022566015.1. Classification (GTDB taxonomy): domain Bacteria; phylum Pseudomonadota; class Gammaproteobacteria. The sequence goes on from JADFJT010000021.1 coordinate 17,929, forward strand.
GAGCCGGTGCCGACCCCGATAATTGACCCTGGGAGCACGTATTCCAGAGCAGCCTGTGCGGCTTGTTTCTTTTTCTCATCGGGGGACATGAAAAGATTCCTTTAATTATTATGCGGCATTTTAGCGATTGCGTTGTTAAATGTCTTGTGGCAATTATTGGCATTCAATCGATTAAAAATCGTGGGTTACTTAGCCTTTCTCATCAATTACGCATCACGCTATTGCTTAGGGCCGACGCAATAATGATAATAACGTCTTTGGGAAGGCCAAAAAGCTTAGTTGGGCTCTTCCCTGATTCCATATCCAGATAAAATCGATTCGTCTTATGAAAATAGAGAAATTTTTAGAGAAAGTATTAACTGCCCGGGTTTATGACCTGGCGAAGGAAACGCCGCTAGACTATCTAGACCGAATTTCTGCCCGGTTCGCTAACAATGTCTGGCTCAAGCGCGAGGATTTACAACCGGTATTTTCTTTCAAGGTGAGGGGTGCGTTTAACAAGATTTATCAAATGAAACGCGCCAACCCGGACCTGTCTGGTGTGATCACCGCTTCGGCTGGTAACCATGCTCAGGGCGTGGCATTGTCGGCCAAAAAACTGAAGTTGAAGGCGATTATCGTGATGCCAACTACGACCCCTGATATCAAAGTTTCGGCGGTCAAAGCCTACGGTGCCAAAGCGATTTTGCAGGGTGATAATTTTGAAGCCGCCACTTCTTATGCGTTGGAACTGGCAGATAAGAAAAATTTGGCCTTTATTCATCCGTTTGATGATTTTGACGTGATGGCCGGGCAAGGAACCATAGCACATGAAATTATTCGCCAGCATCCAGATAACATCGATGCGATATTCGTACCAGTTGGTGGTGGCGGTCTCGCATCCGGTATTGCCGGATTTATCAAGGCGGTTAAACCCGAGATAAAAATAATAGCGGTAGAACCGATAGACGCCGCCTGCTTTTATGAGGCGATGCAGGCCGGCCGCAGAGTCACTTTGAAACATGTGGGTATTTTTGCCGACGGTGTCGCCGTGGCGCAAATTGGAAAGCACACGTTTTCGATGCTCAAACACCTGATAGACGATGTGATTACCGTTAGTACCGACCAGATATGTGCAGCCATTAAAGATACTTTCGAAGATACCCGGGCGATTTGCGAACCAGCTGGGGCGGTTTCTCTGGCTGGATTGAAGAAATACGTGGTCCAGAAAGGTCTGAAAAAACAGACTTTGATTGCTATCAACAGTGGTGCCAACATGAATTTTGATCGGTTGAGGCATGTGTCGGAGCGTTCAGAACTCGGCGAAGAGCGCGAGGCATTGCTTGCAGTTCAAATTCCTGAACGTCCAGGTAGTTTCAGGCAGTTTTGTCAGTTGATTGGCAAACGACAGATCACCGAATTTAACTACCGTTACGCCGACGATCAGTTTGCCCGAGTGTTCGCCGGGATTCAGCTCACCCACGGTATTAAAGAAAAAAATGAGTTTATCGATACGCTCAGAGACAAAGGTTACCCAGTAGTCGATATGACCGATAACGAAGTAGCCATCCTACATACCCGCTATATGGTCGGCGGCCACCCAGGCGGTAGCGTCGATAATGAGGTATTGTTTCGTTTCGAATTCCCGGAAAAACCGGGCGCGTTATTAAATTTTTTAATGAAGATGGGGAAACGCTGGAATATTAGCCTGTTCCACTATCGTAATCATGGGTCTAATTTTGGTCGCATACTGATGGGATTTCAGGTCGACAAGGTTGACCATAAAAAATTCATTGCATTCCTTTCCAGTCTGGACATTCCGTTTTGGGATGAAACAGAAAACGCGGCCTACGAGTTATTTTTAAAATAACCGGATACCCTATCCCAGGTGCACAACCTAATGTGGTTTCTAAAGTAATTAAGTTAAGCATCGGGTAATTAAAGGCAGATACCAACCACAGTGCCGTCGCAAGTCTATCAACCTTGAACCAAAAGTTCAGGTGGGGTTATTGGCAACCCATCAGGCTTCCTGGCAAATCAGGCATGCACACCAGGGTTACACGAAAGTCCCCGAGATTGATAAATAGGCTCAAGGATTATGATGGTCGCTAACGAACACCGTAGTTGGTATGTATTGACTATACGTGCAATCTGGGAAAAGTAAAATTCAAATTTCTAATTGGCGAGCGTCTTCGAGCACCTGAATAATTTTCGATTCCAAATTTTTCAGGCGAGGCGTCAAGTCCTGGCTGATGCCATTGTCTATCTGGTTGGCATTGAGCAGGTCATTGGTAATATTGAGCGCGGTAATGACTGCAATCCTTTCCGAGCCTATTATTTTTCCGCTATCACGTACTTCACGCATCTTCGAGTCAAGATATTCGGCTGAAGCCAGCAAAGCAGTTTGTTCGCCAACCGGGCAGGCGACTTTATATTCTTTATCCAGAATCGATACACTGATAGGTTGAGCGTCGCTCATGAGCCCAACTCGAGTGATTTTAATCGGGATATCATGGCCTCGACGCGGCTTCTGGCCATTTCGGTTTTTTCGATCAACCGCGAGCGCTCGATTACCAGTCGATCCTGTTGTTGACGTAAAGTAGTATTTTCGTTTTTTAGCTGGCCGACAGTACCGATCAAATCATCGATACGCTGCTCGAGTTGCCTAAGGTCGTCCTCGGTGTAATTCGGTTTGCTGGAATCCATAATGTAATGATCAGGCTTCAAGTGGCACTAGTCAACCGATACTGAAGTGTATTTTTACTCAGCCAAACAGATGATAGAATACAAAATATATAAATCTTTGCTTGCAACAATGCTTAATTTTGAATCTGTGCAAAATGCACTGGAAAACCTTGGTGCAACAGTCGATACTTCGGAGTTGCATGGTACGTTGTGCGGGCTGTTGATAGGCAATTCTACTATGGCGGCGTGGTTAGAGCATACGCTGGAAATAATGCCTGAACAGGGTGATGTACTGGCGGGGGAATCACTGCAAGTACTAAAGCAACTGTTCGAGCAGAGCCGGGAACACCTCAGCATCGACGATATGTCGATGGAATTGTTGCTGCCCGATGATTCCGAGATTTTAAGCAGGAGATTGTATAACCTTGCTATCTGGTGCCAGGGATTTTTATATGGCCTGGCGGTTAATGGAAAGAGCAATATCGAGCCACAGGATGAACAGTCACGGGAATGTTTGTCAGACCTGCTTGATATTAGTAAGCTCGACGCAAAAGTAGCAGTGAGTGAGGAAGCCGAACAGCAATTTTTCGAGATTGCCGAGCACGTACGTATGTCGGTTTTGATGTTAAACGAAACCCTGAACCCGGTTATGCCTGCCCCGCCGATACAATGACAGCCGATCAACTAATGTTTAGTAGATTTAGATAATGAAGAAATCCGAGTTTAAACGTCGCCGAACCCAACTCATGAAAATGATGGGTAAGGGTACGATTGCGATTTTACCCTCTGCGTCACAGGTAACCCGGAACCGAGATGTCGATTTTCCCTTTCGCCAGGACAGTGACTTTCTGTACCTGACCGGGTTTGATGAACCCGACTCGGTGATGGTGTTGATACCGGGGCGCAAACATGGTGAGTACATCCTGTTTTGCCGGGAAAAAGATCCTGAACAGGAAACCTGGCACGGTCGTCGCGCAGGGCAGGAAGGAGCAGTCGAGGATTATGGCGCCGACGATTCGTTTCCCATCGACGATATGGACGACATACTCCCCGGCCTGCTGGAAGGTAACGATGCAATATTTTATGTGATGGGTCGTTACGCGGAGTTTGACCAGCGGCTGATTGGCTGGGTTAACCATATCAAGGAGCAGTCGAGATCCGGTCTCCACGTTCCTTCGGAATTTGTCTCGCTGGATTATATTTTGCACGACATGCGACTGTTCAAAAGCCGCGAGGAATTGAAGCTGATGCGCAAGGCTGCGGCGATTAGCGTAATCGCACACCTGCGGGCGATGAAGCTGTGCCGTCCGGGCCAGTACGAGTATCAAATTGCGGCTGAATTTGATCATGAATTTGGTAGAAGCGGTGCCCAGCATGCCTACCCGGCAATTGTTGGAGGTGGAGCAAATGGTTGTATATTGCATTACACCGAAAATAATCAGGTGCTCAATGATGGTGACCTGTTATTGATTGATTCGGGGTGTGAAGTACAGGGATATGCGTCGGATATTACGCGTACCTTTCCGGTTAACGGTAAATACAGCCCCGCGCAACGCGATATTTATAATATTGTACTGGCGGCTCAGATGGCGGCGATCAAAAAGGTCAAGCCAGGCAATCAATGGAATGATCCTCATAATGCTGCGATCAGGGCGATTACCAAAGGGTTGACTGAAATCAAGCTGCTCAAAGGCAACCCTGCAAAATTGATCAAGGAGCAAGCCTATCGGAAGTACTATATGCATCGGACTGGGCATTGGCTGGGCCTGGACGTACACGATGTGGGCGATTATAAGGTCGGCGATCAGTGGCGCCTGCTCGAACCCGGCATGGTGCTGACTATCGAGCCCGGAATTTATATTCCCGCGCACAGTAAAGGCGTACATCGAAAGTGGTGGGATATCGGAATTCGTATCGAAGACGATGTTCTGGTGACCAGTACCGGCTGTGAAGTGCTAACACAGGCCCTGGTGAAAAAGCCCGGTGAAATCGAGGCCCTGATGGCTGGATAGCTTCTGCAGGTAAAAAGGAACGATGGATAGAGTCGATGAATAGTGACCCGGAAATAGCCATAGTTGGTGGTGGTCTGGTGGGTCTTTGTGCGGCACTGGCAATCCAGCATCCGGGCCGACAAGTTCATGTGATCGAGTCTTCGGCGCTGGCGCCGAAGAAGGCGGCCGGACTGGAATCGCGTTCGATCGCGCTGTCTTACGCGAGCGTACAGATATTTAAGGCGCTTGGTCTGTGGAATGCTATCAAAAAGCAGGCGGCTCCGATCAGGACGATCCATATTTCAAGCCAGGGGCAATGGGGTGTAGCGCGCTTACGTGCAGCAGACTATGCGCTTGAAGCGCTCGGCTACGTGATCGAAAGCAATATTCTGGGTAATCTATTGCTCGATCAGGTTAAAAAATCGAATTTAATTACGCTCGATACCGAGGCTAAATTCGAAAGCACCGCGCAGGGTGAAACCGTACAACTAAATTTTCGCGGCCGAAACGGGCCAAAACAGGTTAATGCAAACCTGGTATTGGTAGCCGACGGTGGGTCGTCAAAAGCCCGAACCAGTCTCGGCATCGAGCATCGCTGTATCGACTATGGTCAATCTGCGGTAATAACCAATGTGCGCGTATCTAAACCGAGCCCATATACCGCTTATGAGCGATTTACCCCGCAGGGTCCCCTGGCAATGCTGCCGCTAGGCAAGAGCCGGTACGCCTGTGTATGGACGCATGATCCAGATAATACCGATCGATTGACTGGTCTCGACAATGACCAGTTCGCAGAGGCGTTACAAAAATGTTTTGGCTATCGGTTGGGGTTCATCGAACAAGTGGGACAGCGACACGGTTTTTCGTTACATCGATCCGAAGCGCTGACCCTGGCAAAGAATCGTTGCGTATTGATCGGCAGTGCGGCTAACGCGTTGCATCCGGTTGCGGGTCAGGGCTTTAATCTCGCCTTACGCGATGTGGCGAGTCTGTGTGAGCTGTTCCAGGACGAGTCGATTCGAAACCTGAACGAGATTGCCATGGCGGACATTTTATCCAAATATGAAATATCCAGAAAAGCTGAACACCGGCAGGTAATCAGACTCGGTGATGGTCTGGTCAGTTTATATTCAAACGAATTGCCGCTATTGGGCCATCTACGTGCTGGCGCACTAAGTCTGCTCGATATTATTCCAGGCCTGAAGGCACAAGTGGCGCTATTTGGTATGGGGTTTACGTTTGGTGGGAATTCGATGCTGCGAGGCCAGATGCCGTGACAGAGCGATTCGATGTTATTGTTGCGGGTGCTGGAATGGTCGGTGCCTGTGCGGCGCTTTCTTTTGCGCGCTGCGGATTTCGTACCGCCTTAATCGAACCCAGGCCCCCGCTGGACGATCTTGATCCGGTCGATGCGAGCTACGATTTACGCGTATCGGCCATTAGTCCTCTATCCCAGCATATTCTTTCCAAACTGGGCGTCTGGCCGGCACTCGATCAAAGTCGCGTGGAGCATTACCATCAGATGGCTATCTGGCATGAAAATGGTGAAGCGAATATAACATTCGATAGTGTCGAACTCGCCAGGGACAGCCTGGGTGCAATCGTTGAAAACAGGCAGATTTTGCGAGCTTTACTGGCAGCCTGTGAAGCGCAGTCGACGATCGAATGGTTTCGCCCTGATGCGATAGAATTGTTGCAGGAGAATTCCGATCTAAACCTTAGAGTAACGTTGAAAAGCGGTGTCGAAATCGAGTCCGACCTGTTAGTCGCCGCCGATGGGCGCAACTCGAATACACGATCCCTGGCTGGCATCGATGCATGGAATGGAAGTTATGATCAAATTGCTATCGTCGCGAACCTGGTGACTGAAATGCCGCACCAACATACTGCCTGGCAAAGATTTTTGAAAACTGGGCCGCTGGCTTTTCTACCTCTGGCCAATGGTGAAAGTTCAATAGTCTGGTCCTGCGATACCGAACTGGCCGAGGAAATCCTGAAAATGAACGACCAGTCCTTTTGCGATGCAGTGGGCCAGGCACTTGAGTATAGACTAGGTGCAGTAACTGCGACTAGCGACCGGCTTAGTTTTCCTCTGAGCTGGCATAGCTGCAGTCGGTGGCTGAAAAATCGGATCCTGTTAATCGGTGATGCAGCTCATGGTGTACACCCACTCGCGGGGCAGGGAGTCAACCTTGGATTTAGCGACGTGGATGTGCTGATCGATATGATTGGTGGCCTGAGTAGACCCTGGAACCAGCGCAAACTGCGTCAATTCGAGCGCCAGCGTAAAAGTGAAACAGCTTTAGCCACGCATTTATTTACCGGTCTGAAGTGGCTTTACGGTAGCGACAATCCTGTTCTGAATCGGCTTCGGAATTCAGCCATGCAATGCGTGCAGGCCAGCCCCTGGACTAAGCGCCTGTTGATGAAACAGGCAATTCAAAATATGGCTTTAAATCATCTAATTCCGAAGCTATAGTATTGGCCACATACTAATATTTTGCTAGAGAGTATCCAGTGGCCGCCGAAGGTGAGTGGTCATCATTGGTTCGACCGCTCAGGTAATCGATTAAAGGGGTTTCTACGGTAACAACTACCAGATGTATCATGGGTAAGAAAACTCCACTCTACCAGTCTCATCTCGATGCTTCGGCTAAAATGGTCGATTTTGCTGGCTGGGATATGCCAATCCACTACGGATCACAGATTGCCGAACACGAATTAGTGCGTGCCGAGGCAGGCATGTTCGACGTGTCGCATATGACCGTGGTTGACGTAAGCGGCGATGATGCACGTACATATCTGCGTTTTCTTTTGGCCAACGACATCGCCAAACTCAAAACTCAGGGCAAGGCGCTTTACAGTTGCATGCTAAATGTCAGTGGCGGTGTCGTAGATGACTTGATCGTTTATCTTTTAAACGAGAATTTTTATCGAGTGGTGATCAACTCAGCCACTCGTGATAAAGATATTGCCTGGCTGAACCAGCATGCATTCAAGTATCCGAATTTATCCATCACAGAGCGCGACGATGTTGCGATGATTGCGATTCAGGGCCCCAATGCTTGTGAAAAAACACTAACATTGTTTGGCCAGGCAGAGCAGTCACAACTCCAGTCATTGGGCCGATTTGAGTCCGCCGGGGTGGGTGATTTTTTTGTCGGTAGAACCGGTTATACCGGTGAAGACGGGTTTGAAATTATGATGCCAATCGACAGAGCACCCCGCTACTGGCAACAATTGATCGAATCTGGAGTCAAACCCTGCGGTCTTGGTGCGCGAGATACCTTGCGACTAGAGGCCGGGATGAATCTTTATGGTACCGACATGGACGCGACCACCAGTCCGCTGATATCGGGATTAGGCTGGACTCTGGCGATGTCGGATGATCGGGAATTTATTGGTAAGCAGGCTTTGCTTGAAGAAAAACAGCAAGGTATCGCACAGCAACTCGTCGGTCTGGTATTGAAGGGTAAGGGGGTATTGCGTAATCATTTGAAAGTGGTGACAGACGCCGGAGACGGAGAGATAACTTCTGGTAGCTACTCGCCGACGCTGAGGCAATCGATAGCCCTGGCAAGAATTCCGGCGGGCGTGGTCGGTGAGGTTGAAGTCGAGATTCGTAATAAATTATTAAAGGCCGAAATTGTTAAGCTTCCCTTCGTACGTGACGGAAAAGCAAATATTTAACTACGGGAGAATACCCAAATGAGTAATGTTCCATCAGAATTAAAATTCCTGTCCTCGCACGAATGGGTGTTGATCGAAGGCGATGTGGCTACCGTTGGCGTGTCGGATTATGCGCAGGAATCACTGGGAGACCTGGTGTTTGTCGAACTACCCGAAGTGGGTAGCGTGATAGCAGCGGGAGATTCCGTGGCGGTTATCGAATCGGTGAAGGCAGCGTCAGATAGTTACGCGCCGGTCTCGGGAGAAGTTATTGAAGTCAATTCAGAACTGGAGGATTCTCCGGAGCGAATCAACGATGATCCCTATGGTGATGGCTGGATGTACCGGGTAAAAATGGAAGATTTGGATGAAGTGGGTGAACTGCTCGATGCCGACGCCTATATCGATAAAATAGCCGACGAAGAATAAAGTCTCAGCCGTTATCAAGTTTAGCAATACTCGATTTTCTACCCAAAGGCCTGGACTATCAGGCCTTCCACTTTGAATTAAACAGATGGCATACAGCGGCAATCAGGGGTTTACCCGAATTATAAAAGCGAGCCAGTATTCCTGGCAGGGCCTGTGTGCCGCTTACCGGCACGAACAAGCATTCCGGCAGGAAGCCTGGTTGTGTGCTGCATTGGTTCCGTTAGGACTCTGGCTAGGCCAGGACGGTGTCGAACGAGCATTGCTGGTGGCAAGCGTATTACTTTTACCGCTGGTCGAGATACTCAACTCCGCGATAGAAGCGGTGGTTGATCGATTCGGCGAGGAGCAGCATGAGCTGGCAGGCCGAGCCAAGGATATGGGGTCGGCCGCAGTAGCGTTCGCGATCCTGATTTTGATCGCTGTCTGGATTTTGGTGCTAGCTGGTTAATCGAGTCTGAACTATGATCGCATACCCCGAAATTGACCCGGTCGTAGTCGCCCTGGGCCCCCTGAAGATTCACTGGTATGGGCTAATGTATCTAATTGCATTTGCTTCTGTGTTCTGGCTAGGGAAGCGCCGCGCCCGAGTTGAGCCCAGTATCTTGCGCCCCGAACAAATAGATGACCTGACCTTTTATGGTGCAATCGGTGTCGTTATTGGGGGGCGTGTCGGTTCAGTATTTTTCTATAATTTCGATAGTTTTATCGACGATCCGATTTACCTGTTCAAGATATGGGAAGGTGGCATGTCGTTCCACGGAGGTTTTTTGGGCGTTTTGGTCGCGATGGAGTTGTATCGACGCAAACTGGGCTGCAGTTTTTTCCAGTTAACCGATTTTATCGCGCCGCTGGCGCCCCTGGGTCTGGCTGCGGGTCGTCTGGGCAATTTTATCAATGCGGAATTATGGGGTGCGCCGGGGAATGTTCCCTGGGCGATGAAGCTTTCCTGTGAGCGATTCCCACCCGATCGTTATATCGATTTCGCCGGGCCATTGTGTTTCAGTCCACGTCATCCTGCCCAGCTGTACGAAATGTTTTTTGAGGGTTTATTGCTATTTTTTATACTCTGGATTATTTCTGCGAAGCCGAGGCCGGTGATGAATGTTTCAGGGTATTTCCTGATGCTCTATGGGATAGCCAGGACCGGGGTAGAATTTATCCGATTGCCCGATGCTCATATCGGCTATATGATGAATACCGACTGGCTTACCCGGGGCATGGTATTATCGGTGCCGATGATTATAGTTGGATTCGCGATTATTATTTATTCCCAGAGGGAGAAGCCGAATGCAACAGTATCTTGACCTGATGCGCCACGTGATGGATAGCGGTAGCGAGAAAAGTGATCGTACGGGTACCGGAACATTATCGGTATTTGGATACCAGATGCGCTTCGATCTTGGCCAGGGTTTCCCCCTGGTGACTACCAAAAAACTGCACCTGCATTCGATTATTCACGAGTTGCTGTGGTTTTTGCAGGGTGATACCAATATCCGTTATCTGAGCCAGAATAAGGTACGAATCTGGGACGAATGGGCGGACGCCGACGGCGAACTTGGACCGGTTTACGGTGCGCAATGGCGCTCCTGGCGCACTATAGATGGACGAGTGGTAGACCAGATCGGACAGTTGATAGAGCAAATTAAATCAACGCCAGACTCCCGCCGTCTTATTGTTAGCGCCTGGAATGTGGGGGAAATAGAGCAGATGGCATTACCACCTTGCCATGCATTTTTTCAGTTTTACGTGGCGCAGGGGCGGCTTTCATGCCAGTTGTACCAGCGCAGCGCCGATGTCTTTCTGGGTGTGCCATTCAACATTGCATCCTACGCATTACTGCTACTGATGGTAGCGCAGGTGACCGGGTTAACCCCCGGCGATTTTGTCCATACCCTGGGCGACGCGCATCTGTATAAAAACCATATGCAGCAGGCCAGATTGCAGTTGACTCGCCTGCCCTATGAGTTACCCCGGATGGTATTGAACCCTGATGTGACTGATATTCTGGGGTATCAATTTGATGACTTTGAAATGCAAAATTATCAAAGCCACGATCATATCAAAGCGGCGATTGCGGTTTAGCCTGCATTCCTCGCTGAACTTTCACCAGGGGGGGTAATTTTTCGGGCTAACCATTGCCTAATTCCCTAATAGTCGCGTAAACTAGCGATCAATACGTTGCAAAATGACACTTATGACAGATGCCAGCCTGAATAATATCACCGTGGACGTTGAAACACGGTATATCGAGGAACAATCGAATCCCGATCAAAACTACTATGTTTTTGCCTATACCATTACGATCCAGAACCAGGGGCGGCAACAGGCTCAACTGTTAACCCGGCACTGGGTGATAACCGATTCTAATCACAAAGTTCAGGAAGTGCGCGGTGATGGCGTAGTGGGCGAACAGCCTGTGCTGGAACCGGGCGAGCAATTTGTATATACCTCCGGAACGATGATCGAGACATCGGTCGGTACTATGAAAGGCAGTTATCAGATGCGGGCGCAGGATGGATCTCGATTTGAAGCCACTATCGATGAATTTGTCCTGTCGGCTCCGCGAGTACTGCATTAGCTCGAAACGTGGCTGTATATGTAATCGGCGACCTGCAAGGATGTTATTCGCCGCTATGCCGGTTGCTTGAGAAAATCCAGTACGATCAAACCCGGGACATCCTGTGGTTTTGCGGGGATCTGGTCAACCGAGGTCCAGAATCATTAGCAAGTCTGCGCTTCGTGCGATCGCTGGGTGATCGTGCCATCACCGTTCTTGGTAATCACGATTTGCACCTTCTGGCGCTGCATTATACCCGGCAAGAAGTCGATAAGACCGATTCCCTGGCGCCAATATTATCCAGCTCCGACTGTCACGAATTGATGGACTGGTTACGCTGTCGGCCCCTGATTCACTACGAAGAAGAATTTAACTTCCTGCTCGTCCATGCGGGTATCCACTCGGACTGGGATTTGATTAAGGCACAAGATTGCGCCGTGGAAATGGAAAAAACCCTTCGAGGAGAGAACTACCGCGCGTATTTTGCTCAAATGTATGGTGACCAACCAGACCGGTGGTCAGACCACTTAGATGGCATCGAGCGCTTGCGTTGCATAACCAACGTATTCACTCGATTGCGATTTTATACACGAGATGGGCGTTTTGAATTTAACGCCAAAGGTAGTCCACGTCAGCACTCCGAACCGGGGTTGGTTCCGTGGTTCGAAAAAAATCACCGATTGAAAAGTAGTTTACGCCTCGCTTTCGGGCACTGGGCAACTTTAACTATCGGACAGTATGGGCAGTATTTCGCGGTCGACGGCGGCTGTGTCTGGGGCGGAAAATTAACCGCATTGAGAATCGATGCCCCCGATGTCCAGTGGTTTAGCGTCGATTGTGCGGCTGATTTGCAGTAAGCTAAGGTTTTCTGGAATTAATACCCCAATCGAGCAATGCAATAGTTACGAATCAGCGAAAAAAGTCTCTTTGTTAAATTTGTTGACTAATCAGCACGAATATATAGATATACTTATCGAGTTAATCTTATCCTGATAAGATCCAAATCTGGATACAACGCAAATTTAATGAAATCAGGACGAGATTTACCAGGAATATGTGAAATGTTGCACAAATTTCGCATGAGCTGAATTGATAATTCTTTGTGAAGGTGATGAAGCGTGAGAAACAAACTGTATTTGGTCGCAGCATTTATAATCGTTTTCGGTTTTTTTAGTCAAGCGGTTAGTGCCGCTGTTGCTTACGAGCTGGTTCCTTCTTCTCGAGTAATCATACGTGTCATTCCGGGCATGACGGTCGAAGATATTATCCGAAAAATCTATCCCAATGAAATTAAACTGTGGGCCGAAATTAAGGCAAAACTGATCGAAGTCAATCCGAATTCCTTTTATCCTTTAAGCGACCGGTTGGTAGCAGGAAGTCGGTTGAAGCTAATCGAAATTAGACGTTTTGAACAAAAGGAAGTCAGTCAGAAGATAAAAGTGGGCTACGTCGCTGGTCTGCAAGGTCAGGCAAAGGTTAAAGACCTGGATGGAAGCACTCAAACGATTCAAATCAATTCGGAAATTTACGAAGGAGACCATATTTTAACCAGCCAAAATTCAGATATATTCATTGCAATGGATGATGGCGCTGAAATTTATCTAAAACAGGATTCAGAGCTAAAAATTAGTGAGTATATTATTACCCCGGGCTACGACAAGAATAGCAGTAGCATTCTCGATTTGCTCAAAGGGGGCCTGAGAAAAATAACTGGCCTGATCGGAGATAGTGCCCTGGCCAATTACCAGGTACAAACAGGTCTTGCCACCATTGGCATACGTGGCACCGAGTATGTAATCAAAATCTGCAAACTCGATGACTGTACTCAATCGGTTGGCCGAAATGACCCGGACGCCAAATTACATGCGGTGGTACTGGAAGGAATTATTACGCTGACTACCGAAACCGATGTTCAAATACTGATAGCCCGTGGCGATTATGGCACGGCCACGCTTGTGGAGATGAAAGTTCTTGACGACGATGTCGCGGTCGCCACTGGTTTACTCGATACCGACGAGGCCATCCGATTCGACAACACCGTCCTGCTGCAGCAACAAATAGAATCGGAAGAGTCGTCTGGCAGCGGTATATGGAAATGGATTATTGG
>JADFJT010000114.1 GCA_022566015.1 Pseudomonadota bacterium
TACTACGTTGCCCGCGACGATGACCACAATGTTCAAACTCACAGTAACTAATCGATTGCTCTCCAAGATTTTGAGAAAACGAGAATGCCGACTGAATAGGTTGGTCCCAATGTCTCCTTCGGGCACTTAGCCGAAGTAACCAGGCAGAATCTCAAGGTCAGCTTTCTCGTTAGCTGACGTTCAATATTCCTAGATTAGATTCCGCTTTCGACACGAAGCCGAATTAAGAATCGAATGCTCGAACGGCTGGTTTTTGTTAACTTACAACTTCAAATACGTGCCAGTTTACCTTGAATGCTTCGAGAGAATTTTGCAAGATACCATTCAAATATTCTCCTTTAATGCTTTCGCTTTCTCACGCAGCAGATTCTTTTGAATTTTACCGGTCGCGGTTTTCGGCAATTCGCCAAATACCACTTTTTTCGGGCGTTTGAAGCGTGCCATGTTGTCGGCGCAGAAATCGATTAATTCGGTTTCGGTTGCCTCGACGCCTGTCTTGAGTTCGACAAACGCGCAGGGAACTTCACCCCATTTTTCGTCGGGCATAGCGACGACCGCGGCGTCGCCGACCGACGGGTGTTTGTAGAGTACGCTTTCGATTTCCACCGATGATATATTTTCGCCGCCGGATATGATGATGTCCTTGGCGCGGTCCTTGACCTGTATGTAGCCATCGGCGTGAATCACGGCCAGGTCACCGCTGTATAACCAGTTATTCCGTAATGCTTTTGCAGTCGCTTCGGGGTCTTTTAAATAACCTTTCATCGTGGTGTTGCCACGGATCACGATTTCGCCGATGGTTTCCGAGTCCCAGGGAACCGCTTCGCCGGTTTCGGTGTTGATGACGTCGACCTCCTCGGTCATCGCGAAGCGGATACCCTGGCGAGATTTCAGCTCGGCCTGCGCCGCTATGCTTTGCGCTGCCCAGCTCTCCTGCGGTGCCGCCTGTAGTATGTGACCGTAGGTCTCGGTGAGGCCGTAGACGTGCATGATATCGAAGCCGAACTGGTTCATGCTTTCGAGTACTTTGGCGGGTGGGGGCGCGCCTGCGGTCATCACTTTGATGGTTCGTCCGAATTGTTTTTGATCCGACCTGGGGGCATTCGCGAGCATGTTAAGGATGATTGGTGCGCCACCAAAATGGGTAATTTTATGTTCCTCGACCAGGTCGAATAATAGTTTCGGCGAGAATGCGCGTATGCATACGATAGTGCCCGCGACCGCGGTCATGGTCCAGGCGTGGCCCCAGCCATTACAGTGAAACATCGGTACCGTGTACAGGTATCGTGGATGCTGGGGAATGTCCCAGGAAACTATCGTACCCATGGTCATCAGGTACGAGCCTCTATGGTGATAAACCACGCCCTTGGGCAGGCCGGTAGTACCAGAGGTGTAGTTTAGTGATAAAGCCTGCCATTCGTCTTCGGGTGTGCGCCATTTAAAGGTATCGTCACCCCGGTCTACCAGGTCTTCGTAAAAACCGTACTCGATATCGTCGGGTAAAGCCGGTTTTTCGGTGGCGTCGGGATCATCGATGATGATGACTTCTGGTTTTAATTCGGTGGTTTCGAGTGCTTTCTGTAATACCGGCCAAAGTTGACGGTCTACGATGAATAGCCTCGATTCGCCGTGGTCGATGATGTAGGCCACGGTCGCAGCGTCCAGACGCGTGTTGATCGTGTTGAGCACCGCACCTGCCATTGGTATAGAAAAATGGCTTTCGAATATTTCTGGCGTATTGAATGCAAAAACAGATACGGTGTCATTTTTACCGATGCCCCGAGCGACCAGACTGGAGGCTATACGGGTACAGCGTGATCGCACCTGTGACCAGGTGTAGCGTCGCTGATTGTAGATCAGGGCTTCGCGTTGAGGATAAATGTCGGCAGTGCGCTGAAGAAATGACAATGGGGTTAATGCGACAAAATTAGCCGGGTTGGCCGGTAGTTGGTCGTATTCTATAGTCATCAGTATTGCCCTAATTAGTTTCGAACAGGGGAGCCAGTCTCTAGCATCGATTCTATTCGCGCCCTGGTCGCTTCACTTGTGACCAGAGCCAGAAACGAACGTCTTTCCGCATCGTAAAAGTCCTGCTCGCTCCACACCGTGCCGGGATCGACATCACCACCGGTGACGATACGCGCCATTTCTGTGCCTACCTTCACATCGTGCGGCTTCAATTGGCCCTCATCTCTTGATTTTACCAGCCATTCGCACATTTCTTCAAATACGGGTCTGCCCGGCAATGTCAGATCGGGTCGGTCGAATGCCACCTGACCTGAAGGATTCTCGACTGCACTGAAGGCTTCCGACAAAAGCTGGTCACGGTTTATGATAAACCGATCGTTAGGTCTCAGCATGGCCTGTTGTTTCGCGATGATCGGCGAACTCGCGGTTTTGCCATAGCCCAGGTTCATGAATGCTTTCCAGCAGGCCGGTGTAATATCATTGCTGCATTGCAGGGCTTCAATCCAGCGATACAGGGTTTCCTTGCAGCCTCCACCACTGGGCACGACACCGACCAGCGATTCGACCAGCCCCGTTGTCGAATTGGCATGGCAAATAACTTGCTTGGCGTGCAGGACCACCTCGAAACCACCACCGATGGACAGACCAACCGGTGCCGCGACAACCGGGAACGATACATTGGCCATGCGATGTACCACTTGCTGAAAAAAGACCAGAAATTTATCCAGGCCATCCATGTCTTCGGTGCGGATGAATTTGCGTACTACCTGCAGGTTTACCCCACATGAAAAATGCTGTGCGTCGTTATGTACCACCAGACCACGCATACCATTTTTTTCGATCTGACTGATTGCATCGTCGAGCATCGCCATCGAATCGGCGTCGAGTGCATTAGCCTTGCTATGGAACTCGACCAGGGCAATGCCATCGAGGTCATACCAGCTAGCCGTCGAACTGCTATTACGGGACTTTATGGTTTGTTTTTTTTCGGTAAATCGGATGATGCCTTCGGGTCTCTCTATGTTTTGCCAGTGTCCACCGATCAGCCGGGATTGTAATTCCCCCTGTTCTACCCGATAAAAACTCGAACCAGCCGCTTCGGCGAGAAAAGTCGGCACTGGTTGCTGATTGGCTCCGAGTCGTTTGATTAAATAGTCGACACCAATTTCATCGATTAACTCGAATGGGCCTTTCATCCAGTTGTAGCCGAGCTTCATCGCATCGTCAATAGCTACTGGACCGTCACTGATTTCGGGGATCAATGAGGCTGCATAACTTAGGGAGCGAGACAATACACGCCAGGCAAACTGCCCATAGAGGCCATCGTCTTCGAGTAAAAGTTTGACACCCCTTTGCTCGGCTTTTTCGGCCAGCGGCAACAAAAGGCGGGGAGCAGGGCTGTAAGACGCATCCTTTAAATCGATCACTTCTCGATTACCCTGGTCTGATTTGCGGTAAAACCCCGCACCCTGTTTATTGCCTGTCTGACTATTTTCGATCATCTGTGCCATTAGGGGGATAGGTGCTGCCTCCGCATGAAAAGCATCGTTGTCGGGCAGGATGTTGACCAGACTTTGGACCACATCGGACATCAGGTCGATACCGATCAGGTCGTAAAGGCCAAATACTCCGGTTTTCGGGATACCCATCGGGCGACCAAAGAGCGCATCGGCTTCCAGCGGCTCGAGACCCAGATCGAACGCCGCGTGTAACGCACATTGAATCGTAAATACGCCGACACGATTGGCGAGGAACCCGGGCGTATCGAGACAGGAGATCACCCCTTTACCCAGTTGCTGCTCGCAAAATTGGGCAAGAATGTCGATCACTGCTGGATCGGTATCCTCACCGCGCACCAGTTCGAGCAGGCGCATAAATCGTACTGGGTTAAAAAAATGCGTAATCGCAAATCGTTTACGAAAAGCCGCCGGCATGTCTTCGACCAACAGGCGTATCGGAATAGTCGAAGTATTCGAAGTGATGATAGCCTGGTCATGACAAACATCGTCGAGGCGTCGGTACAGTGATTTTTTGATATCGAGTCTCTCCACTACTGCTTCCGCTACCCAGTCGCAATCGGCCAACTGGTCGAAATCATCGCGTGTATTACCCAGGTGAATAAATGACTCGGCCTCGTTGCTGATTAAGCCCGGCTGGTCGGGGTCGCGTAATCGTTCCAGGCCACGCTCGGCGAGAGCATTGGGCTTTTCATCACCGGGTAAGTCCAGCAGGTAGACATGGATACCTGCGTTTGCGACCTGACCGGCGATGCCAGCGCCCATGGTGCCCGCACCGATAACAGCGACTTTATTGATTTTCATGGGTTTTAGCGTTTGACTTGGTCGAGCGAAGCTATGGATTCGCGTAATTGGTGCAGGCATTGTTTCGGTGCCTCGATGGGGAGCATGTGCCCATAACCCTCGATAACCGAATACTCGGCTTTCAATTTTTCAGCGAGTACCTTACCTGCCTTGAGCGGGGTCAAACGGTCCTGGCCCGCCAAAATTAAATATGACGGTATATCGAGTCTACTGGCGACTGCATCACCGCTGGTGTAATTGGCGCAGGCCTGCAGATCGGTCGCGAGTGGATTCTGCGACATAATCTGGCGTCCTATAGCGATCGGCTGCATGCCGGGCACAGCGCTAATGCCCAGATGCGAGCGATTGCCAAAACCCCACTGTAGTAGCATTTCGGCAGCCTTACCGGCCGACTCATGTGCGGCTTCGATGAGCGCAGGGTTGACCGGGATGGCTCCGGCGGTACCTATACCTATTAAGCTCTTAACCTTTTCTGGCGCTTGTCGCGCTAGTTCAAGCGCACATAAAAATCCCTGTGAATGGCCGGTTACATGCGCGCTTTGAACGCGGGCAGCGGTTAAAAAATCGGCCAGCCACAGTCCCATTTCTTCGATGCTGTGGAATGGCTCACCGTCTGACAGGCTGTGGCCGGGTAAATCGGGAGCCAGCACCGAATAACCATTATAGGCAAACCAGCGTGTCTGAAGCGCCCAGCTACGATGGTCGAGCCCACTTCCGTGAATAAATAAAACGGTAACCAGGCTATTATCAAAATTTTTACCACCGGTGGCTGCGTAAGTTTTGACGCCTCTAACCTGTAATTCCACTATTGATCGCCCGTAATCTGCCTGACGGCTCGCAGGCCGTGAGCAAAATCATTTTTGATGTCGATAATATCTTCGATCCCTACCGAAACACGGATCAGGTCTTCGCTAATGCCGGCTGCAACCATATCTTCGGGCGAGAGACGCGAATGGGTAGTGGTGCCAGGGTGCAGAACCAGTGTACGAGAGTCGCCCACGTTCGCGAGGTTGGAAGCGAGCTGTACCGAATCAATAAATGCGGCACCACCCGAACGTCCACCGACAACGCCAAAACAGAGGATTGATCCAGCTCCATTGGGAAATAATCTTCGAGCTATGTCCTGAGTCGGGTTGCTGTCCATATCCGGGTGGTTTACCCAGGTAACGTCTTCCTGCAATTGCAACCATTCGACCAGGGCTTTGGCGTTTTCAACGTGCTTTTTCATGCGCATGCCGAGTGTTTCTAGGCCTTGTAAGATCAAAAAGGCGCTGTGGGGACTCAATGCAGCACCGATATCGCGCATCGATTCGGCACGAATCTTCATGGCCAGTGCAGCCGGACCGAATTCTTCCCAAAACCTGATGCCGTGGAATGGCGCGTAGGGTTCGGTCAATTCGGGGAAACGACCGCTCGCTTCCCAGTCAAAGTTTCCTCCATCGACAATCACACCACCAACCGCCAGACCGTGGCCGCCGATCCACTTGGTAATCGAGTGGATCACGATGTTGGCTCCGTGATCGATCGGGCAGCAGAGGCTCGGTGTGGCGAAGGTCGCGTCTACCACGACTGGTATGCCCGATTCTCCCGCGATTTTGCTGACCTGGGGAATATCGGTCACTTCCAGCCCGGGGTTACCGATAGATTCACAAAACACCAGTTTAGTATTGGGCTGGATCGCGTCGCGTAACGCCACTTCATCATTGATGGGTACGAAGCTACAGTCTATTCCCAGGCGATTGATCGTGTGGCGTAGTAAAGTTGCAGTCGATCCGTATATCTGGGTTGCCGAAATCATATGATCACCGGCTGAACACAGAGTGATAAAAGTAATGAACTCTGCGCTCATTCCCGAAGCGGTACAGATCGCTCCGGTTCCGCCTTCGAGCGCAGCGATACGTTGTTCGAGCGTGGCGACAGTTGGATTGGTTATTCGGCTATAAATATGGCCACCTTGCTCGACATTGAACAGAGATGAGCCTTCGCTAACACTTCCAAAAACGTAAGAAGTCGTTTGGTAGATAGGAACCGCACGTGACCCGTGATCGCTTTCCGGCACGTAACCGGTATGCAACGCGATAGTATCGGGTTTGAGGAATGAAGATCGGCTCATGGTTTTATCCTGTCGCAGCGTTAAGGGCTTTAGCGGAAAAGGGCAGCTCGGTAATTTTGCCTACCTGGCCGTCGATTTCAATCTCCGAGTGATTGGCCAGATAGTCGCGTTTCATCATTGCGAATGCAAGATGTTTGCGGAATCGCGGCGACCAGACATGAGAGGTGATATCGGCGATAGTTCGATTTTCGAATTCGATATCATAGTGATCAAATTCCATTGGCTGGTTAAACGCCAGGCCAACCAGCAAATTCTTGTGCTTGCCGGCGATTGCTCGTAATGCCGGAAGGCTCAAAGCATCTATATCGGCGTCCAGATCAATATAGGCGTCGAGGCCACATTCGAAAGGGCTGTGTTGATCGGTTATATCGTTGCCGTATGAAATCAGGCCGCTTTCAATGCGTTCGATCAAGTTGGGACAACCGGCTCGCACCTGTAAATCTTGTCCTTTTGCGAAGAACTCGTCCCATAAGGGTTCGGCCAGATTAGCGTCATTCAGATATATTTCGAATCCACCCTGCTTACTATAACCCGACCGTGCGACCATCATTTCCTTTTCCTGGAATTTCAGCATCCTGGACCTAAAAAAACGAATGCCGCGCACTTCTTCTCCGAACACTCTAGCGATCAGTTCCTCCGCTTTGGGGCCCTGTATTGCGAGTGGCCAGACCTCTGCCTCGGCGATTTCTACGTTTAAATTGTAGCCTGTGGCCAGACCTCTGGACCAAAGCTGGATATCACTGTCGGCGATCGATAGCCACCAGTGATCATCGTTCAATTTAATTAAAACTGGATCATTTAAAATACCACCGTCTGTGGCGCATAAAGGGGCGTACAAACCCTGACCCTGTACCGCTCGTTTGATATCACGGGGTGTCATCATTTGCACCAGTCGCTGGCTGTCGGGTCCTTTGATTTCAATCTGGCGTTCGCAGGAGACATCCCAGACCTGCACGTGTTCACAAAGATGCCAGTAATCGTGTTCGAGCGATTCGAAAACGGTTGGCAGTAACATATGATTGTAAACCGTATAAGCCTTCACGCCCGCCGCTTCGACTCGGCGGGTAAATGGAGTCGTTCGAAGGCGTTTGGAGAGGCTGAGACATTTATCGCTCAAGGTTGGTCCCCTGTATATCTATTAATTATTCGTTTGCTCCAGACACGTGAACAGGCTAAAAGCAAAGGCGCTCATAGTATTCCCAATTTATTTACCTGACAGACAGGCGATTGAAATTAGTGAGTAAATATTATCGTTATTTTTAAAATCAGTTTCTTGTACCATTCACGATACATTATTCCAGATTTGCATGACGATGTTTAATCAGTACCCGGTGAGTTATATCGAACCAGTAATTCGCCCTCCGAGCGAGGCGACTTCCCTGATTTTCCAGTCGACAGAATATTTTAGCCAGCATCCGACCACGAAAGGTCGATACGTGGATTTTAGTCGTATCAGATTTCAGCAAGGAGAGGGCGGGAAGTGACTGAATTCGATAAACTCAGTATCGATGATATCAGAAGAAAATTGCAGGGCCAGCCAGATGCTACCTACGATGTCCCCCCAGAAATGTTACAGGGTCTGGCACGCGAAGCGGCGGTTCTAATTCCCTTCCTTAGAATTGAAGACAGCTGGCATATATTGTATATCCGTCGCGCTCAATTTGAAGGAGACCGACACAGCGGACAGGTGGCTTTCGCTGGTGGCAAGCGTGATAAAAGTGACATAAATCTGGAGTTCACCGCGTTACGAGAGGCGAAAGAAGAAGTGGGTCTGCTACCCGAGGATGTCACCTTGTTGGGTAGTTTAAACCATCACCACACCATCAGTGAGTTTCGGGTCACCCCTTATGTCGGAATTATCCCGTGGCCTTATTCGCTGATACTCGACGAGGTAGAAGTTGCCCGTGCCTTTACCATGCCACTAAGCTGGTTAGCGGACAAATCCAATTATAGAATCGAGAATCGTCAACATCCGGAATCGAACCGTCCCTGGCCGATCATTTATTACGATCACTACGATGGTGAATTGCTATGGGGTGCTACGGCGCGAATCACGCTATCGTTGATCGAGGTATTGGGCGCAGATTAAAGTTAGGGAACCTCTGAACAATTCGTCCTGAATTCCCAGGGGGCGTAAAATGAAAAATGCGATTTTCATTTTCCTTTCAAAATCAATACCTTGTAGTTATCGATTTTGGTGGCACTTGACCCATATGGAAGTGGGAAATGCAGGTTTTGCATCGTTACATGGGCAAGGGATGTTCCTCGACAATCGCTCCTGCATTGTTCTAATAAGTTACATCCATGTAACGATACATCCCTATTGCATTTCCACCATCCATGGCGGTCATGTAACTTATTAGAGCAGTGCAGGAGCAACTGCCGAGGAGCAAAAACCTGCCCATGTATCACGAAAGTTCTGACACATCAGAGTTTTTCT
>JADFJT010000115.1 GCA_022566015.1 Pseudomonadota bacterium
CCATCGGAAGTCGATCCGACTGTCGCTGTAGATCCATCGGAAGTCGATCCGACTGTCACTGTTCAGGCTCGCCATGGATCCATCAGCATCGATAGCGAGGCCATAACGGATTTGGGTGAAGAAACCATAAAGCGTATCTTTGACGAAGATCAAACCTTGGTGATCACCGATGATGATGTAACGAGCTTCCTTGGTGATGGCGAATCTACCGCATTCGACAATGAAGACAAGGCACCCGACGAAGATCTTTCGCTCCACTTAATCGATCATGAAAGTACGGAGAGTATACCGAATTATAGACCTAATATTGGATCACTGGCCGCTAATACCGAAGTTCAAATACTTGCCGAGGGCGAAACGAATCGGTTGAATCTTCAGGGTATTTCCGAACAGGATCGGGACGATGATGAAGATCATACGGTCATTGTCAGGGCAGATGAGGCGGCGTCCACCGGCGCCAAATTCGATGAATTGACTAGCACTGAAGGATTAGGGCTTCGCGAGCAAACATCTACTCGAACCTTTGCACCGGACAATTATGACCGCACCCTGATGAAGGTTGCGGAAGACGACGCGCCCGGATTGTTCTCTGGGATGAAGTCAGACTCAGGTGACGTCATGACGCCTGAACATGCGAAGAAAGTTTTTGTCAGTAAAGTTTCTACGCAACGCATGTATCACTACAGAATATACGCTGCTGTCGGCTTTGGCATCTTGCTGGTAATAGGTATCTTAGGTTTGTTTGAGCTACAACAGGAATCAATGAATATCGATACCAGTCTTCGCCCACTAAAACGTGATCCGATGCCCGGGGTAATCAGGATGCTTTCGGTCCTGGAGCCAGCTACCAATGTGGTCGGCGAAATTCAGCCGGTAGTCGATCCCCTGACATTGCGATTAGTAGAACAGGCAGAGATGGAAGGTGATATTGGAATTATTCTTGGCCAGGAGGTCGAAACAGAACAGAAACTTGAGTCCGAATCCGAAGTAGTCGAGACTCAATTAACCGAGACTCAAATAACCGAAAATGAAGTGATCGAGAGCAATTCACCTGCCGAGCAGCCATTGGCGGCAGTCGCTCGTGTGACGGCAAGCCAGACTAATATAGATACGATCACCAGTGAACTCGAAAAAGCGTCAAAATCGCAGTTACAAATTACAATCAGCAACACAATCAGGGATAAAGATCGATGGTTGCGAGAAGGCTATGCAGCCTATCAGCGAGGTGACGATAAGACAGCGCTGCAAAAGTATGGCGAAGTACTTGAAGTAGACCCAGGTAACCGAAATGCACTATTGGCGCGTGCCGCGATTAATATTCAAAATAATAAAGTCGAGGCGGCAATTCGGGATTACCAGAAATTGCTGCTTGCTAATCCGAAAGATTCGCTCGCGATGGCCTCTTTAATGGCGGTGGCCAAATATTCACCAAAGGAGGCCGAATCACAGTTGAAATTAATGATCCGCGATGAACCCGACTCACCCTACCTGCATTTTGCGCTGGCTAATGTCTTCGGCGCACAAGACCGCTGGATAGAAGCGCAAGGGCTATATTTTACAGCACTAGCAAACAATCCGAACGACCCGAATTACGCTTACAATTTGGCGGTCAGCCTCGAGCATATCGAAAAACCTGAGGTGGCAATAGCATATTACGAGCGCGCACTTGCCAATATTACCAATGGGCTGGCTACGTTTAACAAGGACGTTGTTGACCAGCGATTGGAGCAGCTAAAGCAATTATGAATGCAGTAAACAAACCCAGGCGCCTGGGCGAAATTCTGATCGATGAAGGAGTGGTCACTCACGATCAATTAAATATTGCGTTGACAGAGCAGAAAAAAGTTCACGAGCCTCTGGGTAAATTGCTGGTCAGCCTTGGGTTTGCGACCGAATCTATCATGCGTTCAGCGTTGGGCGAGGCACTCGAACAGGAGAGCGTCGATTTATCGCAAGTGGTACCCGACCCGGACGCGATCAAGATGATCACTTCCGATACAGCGCGCAAGCATAAAGTAATTCCAATCACCTATGATGCAGTACGCGGTACCCTGTCTCTCGCAATGTCCGATACTTTCAACTTGTTTACGCTAGACAGGGTTCGTATTCAAGTTGGGCAACACATCGAACTGATACCAATACTTGCTGGCGAAGCAGAAATATCGAACGCGATCGACCAGTTTTATGGCTACGAATTGTCTATCGATGGCATTTTAAGGGAAATCGAAACCGGAGAAACGGACTACACCAATTATCAGGGCGATATCGAAGAGTACAGTCAACCGCTGGTCAGGTTGGTCGATGTTATGTTGTCCGATGCAGTGAAACGCGGCGCATCCGACATTCACTTCGAGCCCGAAGAAAGCTTTCTCAGGATTCGGTATCGGATCGATGGAGTATTGCGTCAGATTCGGAGCCTGCACAAGACTTACTGGGCGGCCATAGCAGTTCGGTTGAAAGTTATGGCCGATATGAATATCGCCGAAACTCGCGCTCCTCAGGATGGTCGAATATCGAGAACAATTATCGGAAGACGCATTGATTTTCGTGTTGCCTCGCAGCCGACTATCCATGGCGAAAACATTGTACTGCGGGTGCTCGATCGCGAAAAGGGCATCATACCGCTAGATAAACTTGAATTGCCGGAAGATTCCTTGCGTACGCTTAAAATAATGATGGCCCGTCCGGAAGGTATCATTTTGGTGACTGGCCCGACCGGTAGCGGTAAAACCACGACGCTTTATTCGTTGCTGAACTACATCAGTACCGAGCAAATCAATATCATGACACTTGAAGATCCCGTCGAATACCCGTTTCCACTAATCCGTCAAACCTCGGTCAACGAGACAGCTGGTATGGGCTTCGCCAATGGTATCAAATCGCTGATGCGCCAGGATCCGGATGTCATTCTGGTAGGTGAGGTCCGGGATGCAGAAACTGCAGAAATGGCTTTTCGTGCAGCGATGACCGGCCATCAAGTGTATACGACGCTGCATTCCAACTCAGCCATCGGCGCCTTGCCGAGGTTACGCGACATTGGAATTATTCCGGAAATCATGGCAGGCAACATCATCGGTGTGCTGGCACAAAGGCTGATACGCAAGCTTTGTAAATACTGCAAAGTGGCATACGCCCCGGATAAGGAGGAACTGCAACTAATGGCTAACCGCGAAGGATTCGTACCCAAGCAAATTTATAAAAGCAAGGGATGTACGGCATGCGATCAAACCGGCTACAAAGGGCGATTAGCCTTACTGGAAATCCTCAAAATGAATTCTGATCTGGACGACCTGCTGGTCCATGGCGCGACCACTAAGGAAATTCGCGATGCAGCTTACAAACAGGGTTTTTTCACCCTTGCAGAAGATGGCGTGCGTCGCATCATAGAAGGCATTACTTCGATCAAAGAAGTTTCGCGAGTCGCCGATATGACCGAGCGAATGAGTTAATCGTGCCGAACTATAAATACAAGGCCGTGGATGCCACCGGCAAGATTATTCTGGGAAGCCTGGACGCCGGGAATGTTGCCGACCTTGAGCTACGCCTCGAAAAAATGGAAATGGATCTGGTTACCTACAAACAGAAACAGCCAGGCGCCGACCTGTTCGGCAGAAACAAGGTTGGCCGTCGAGATTTGATCAACTTTTCCTTTTACCTCGAACAATTAACGCAGGCCGGCGTACCTATTCTGGAAGGACTGGCGGATTTGCGGGACGGCGAGGAAAACCCGACTTTTCGCGACGTGGTTACCGGGGTAATCGAAGCCATCGAAGGGGGTAAATCGTTTTCGCAGGCGCTAGAGCTATACCCCAATATCTTCGACAATGTTTTCACCAGCCTGATCAAGGTTGGCGAGCGCAGTGGCAAGATGAGTGAGGTATTGGTCGATATCACAGAAACTCTGAAATGGCAGGACGAGTTGATGTCCAAGGCCAAAAAGATAATGACTTACCCGGCTGTTAGCGGTTCGCTGGTGCTAGCCGTGCTTATGTTTATGATGATATTCCTGGTACCCGATATCATGAGTGGAATTGTTGGTCTGGGGGGAAAAATTCCACTCGAAACGCGTGCGCTGATGGCAACCTCCAGATTTCTTGTGGATTACTGGTACCTGGTCCTCGGCACACCCTTCGTGGTTTATTTCGTGGTTAGCTATTATTACCGAACCAGCAGTAAAGCAAAATTTATAATCGATGGTATGTTGCTCAAACTCTGGGTAATAGGGCCAGTGAGTGAAAAAATAAAAATTTCTCGATTTACGCGCTACTTTGCACTGATGTTTGCCGCTGGCATTACCGTACTCGACGCGATCGAACTGAGTAAGTCGGTGGTCAGTAATACTGTACTGGAAGATGGAATCGATCGGGCCTGGCAACAAATTTCAGAGGGTGGCAGTATCAGCGAGAGTTTTAAAAACATCGGTATTTTCCCACCATTGGTAGTGCGCATGTTGCGCGTCGGCGAGACGAGCGGGGAGATGGATAAATCGCTGAGAAACGTCAGTTATTTTTTTGACCGTGATATCAACGACAGTATTGATAATTTGGAGCCAATAGTGCAAACGGCAATGATGGCGACGATCGGGCTGTTTGTTTTGTGGCTAGTGATGGCGGTAATGGGGCCGATATACGACACCGTTAGTACCATCCAGTTATAATGGCGAAGCGATGAAAAGAGTCCTCTACTTCACCGGCTACAGAATGGTTGCACAGGAATGGTCTGGCCGTAAGCTCGAAAGTAGTGTTTATTTCGAACCCGACGAACAAGGGCTCGATTTATTTACCGCTTATTTGGGGTCAATCAGCGACAGTCCGGTGCGGTTAGTGGTGGATTTAATAGAAGAAGAATTTCGACAGATCACAATACCGCTGCTACGAGGATCGGATCGAAGGGCAATATTGGATCGAAATTACACCAAGTATTTTAGAAACTCCAGATACAGGTTTGCGACTACACGGGGAGTGGAGAAAAAGGCGCGTAAGGAAGAGAAATTACTTTTAATCGGGCTGACTAATCAGTATTTGCTCGAACCCTGGTTAAAAGTTATCGAAGATACACGAACGCCACTGTCAGGAATTATCAGCCTGCCTTTATTATCAGAAGATTATATCAGCCAACTCAAAACTGACGGCAAGGCGATCATCCTGGTCAGTCAACAGGTACCCAGTAATTTGCGGCAGTCGGTCTTTATCAAAGGTAAACTGATATTGAGCCGACTGGTTCCCATCGCCAGTTTTTATCAGGGTGATTATGCCTCCGATGTAATTCGCGATATAGAAAGCACGCAACGTTACCTGCTCAGTCAGCGTATGGTTGAGCAAACCGAAGCGATATCGGTTCAGATTCTGACCAATCGGCGACACTTCGAAAAACTCACCATAAGATGCGCACAGGATGACTTATCCAATTATAAGATCCTGGAAATCAATGACCTGTTGCGGCTTGAAAAAATTGACATAGACGACGAACAGGATTTCAGTTCGGGGCTGTTTTGCTACCTGGCAAGCAAGAAAATTTCGCTTAATCATTATGCGCGGGCAGCCGAGAAAAAATACTACTATCATTACCAGACAAGCCTGCTGCTGAAAATCGCGAGTGTTATTATTATCGCGATCAGCCTGGGTGCGGCCACTACAAGCGGGGTCAAAGGCTGGCTATATGCCAGTACAGTGTCGGAGACTGCGCTGATTGAACAAAAATATAGGTCGAAATTCAATCAGCTTAGCGAGACTAAAGTCGACTCGACCACTTCCACTTCGAGTATGCGAAACATTGTGCAAACCGTGCAAGATATCCAGAAAAATTATTTAAATGACCCAGAAACAATGCTTTCCATGGTGAGTCGCGACGTTTCGTTATTTTCCGATATTCGGGTTAAGCGAATGGAATGGTTTGTTTCTAACATATCGGATACCGAAGCGGCAAATGATGTGTCCTGGGGAATACCCAAAATAAAGCGAAAAATAAACAGGAAGAAATCAAATGCCACGAATCAGCCGAAAGCAAAAAAGGGACTGTTTGAAATAGCCCTGGTAGAGGGTGAATTTTTAAATTTTAACGGAGACTTTCGCTATGCACTCAGTGCAGTAGACGACCTCGAAAAAACCATGGCCGAGTCGGGGAATTATTTTTCAGTCGAAATCACCAAGCGCCCTCTTGATATTGAATCTGATAAAAGGTTGTCGGGTAATGTGAGTATTTCCGGTCGTGGCACAACACCCAAAGCTCTGGTGGCCTTCCGGGTGGTCAGGGAGATAAAACGGGATGATTAAAATAGACTGGTTATATTTAAGAGGACCGCTTATATTTTTTGCTTTGACCCTGATTCTTTCGATTGCACTGGCGCTGGGCGCGCAGCTATATGAAAAAGAACAATTAAAAAATTATGAACAGTCTGTATCGACATTGCGTTCTACCTTCAGATCATACAAAGGTATAATCGAAGATATCGACCTTCTTGAGCAATATAAAAATCTCTATAGTGGCTACCGATCGACCGGCCTGGTCGGGGATGAGCGTCGATTGAGCTGGATAGAGAGCCTCGAAAGTACCAATCAAGTATTGAAGCTTCCACTTTTGAGATACAGTTTACTGCCCCAGGAGGAATTTAAACGGCCAGGTTTTAAAGTAAAACGCGGCGTTGAAGTGAACAGTTCTGTAATGGAGCTGTCGCTCAGCCTATTACACGAAGAAGATATTTTCGCTTTGTTTGAAGGTTTGAGATTATCGATCAAAAACCTTTTCACGGTCGATAGCTGTACTGTGACCCGCAACGCCGGGATTGATACGTCGTTAAATACCAAAAAGGCTAATTTCAGCTCACAATGTAACATTCGCTGGGTGACAATTAATGCCAAATAACAGGTCGTTATTCATGAATAATGTGGGTATTTATCGCAAAAAAATGACTCTCGATGAGGCGCAAAGCACGCAGAGAATTATCCAGTTCCCTCTCCCGCCGGGAGAGGGTTAGGGTGAGGGTATTCAGAATGAAGACTAGCTTTTTGATAATCTGTCTTTTCGTCATAACTGCAGGAACTAGCCAGCCATCGCAGGCGGAGCTATCGACCCTGTTCACAACGCCCCAGGAACGCCGGATTATCAATGCCAACCGATACAAAACTGATCAGGTGATTAGCAGACCAACCCAGGTGGCTGAGCCTGAAATCGAAGAGATTCAGCAATTGATTCAGGAAGAAGTTGCAATGTCCTATAGTGTCACTGGTATTACCATTTCAGATAGTGGCCCCAACACGGTCTGGATTAACAATCAGATGTACGAAGAGGGCCAACACCTGGAAGACAGTAGCCATTTTAAAGTGATCACCGGCGACGATATCAAGGTTAGAATTACCACACCGGATGGCAAGCAGTACTTCGCTACCAGCGGTGAAACAATCGATGTCACCTACATGGTGTCTGCCTCTAACTAGTTATGAATCATTTGAATACCAAATCTCACGCAGGATTCGCACTATTGATTTTTTTAGTCATGATGATGGGAATC
Source organism: Pseudomonadota bacterium (assembly GCA_022566015.1). GTDB lineage: Bacteria > Pseudomonadota > Gammaproteobacteria. The sequence goes on from JADFJT010000115.1 coordinate 7,508, forward strand.
GGTGGATTTGTTCTGGTAGGTTATTCACAGGGCATACTAAAGCAGGTCGAGGCGAGTAAATTTGAGCATAATCAACGGGTGCTGAAGGAAGCGAAGCTGGCTTTGCTGCAATTCGCCTACAATTACCCGGTCACCAATGGGAACGGACCTGGCCGATTGCCTTGCCCAGATACCGATAATGATGGAATACCAAATACTCCGATTAACTGTTCAACATTTCTCGGAAGACTGCCCTGGAACCAACAGAATATAAATTTATACGATATCCGTGATGCCGATGGTGAGCGTCTTTGGTATGCAGTTTCCAGTAATTTTTCCACACAGGAAGCGACAAATCTCAATAGTGCTACCTTCGGCACCATAACGTTGCTCGATCAATCGGGTAAAGTTATATACGACGGTTCCCATCCTGGTGATGTCGCTAAATCCGGTGTAGCCGCAGTCATTATCGCCCCGGGTAAGATCACGTCCAGAAATGGTATCGAACAAAGCCGATCCATTGTAAATGGAGATGATCCATTTGACACCACGGCGGATACTGACCCCGGCATCATCAATGCTGACAATTACCTCGATCGTCTCGTCGGCACAGAAGATAATGCCAATTTTACCCAGGATTCGGCCGCCGATGGGTTCATCCTGGGCCCCACCAATATTCAAAGTACCGATGCCGTCAATGATCAGTTCATCATAATTACTGCCGCCGAAGTAATCGAGGTGGCGGAAAAAGCAACCTTGCAGACCTATCGAAAAAGCATCAACGATTACCTGGCGCAAACCGGAAATGTCTATCCCTGGTTGAATGCTTACGCTGATATTCCATATATGAATACGGACCCTTTAAAGCCAGAAGACAACCTCTATGATGTGGTGCCTGGAGCAATAGTCGGTCGAGTACCCTTTCTCAATTACTATATGGACCACGATTCGCACACTGTTATCACCGATTTAATAATCGACTATGATATTGAAATGGCCGACACTGCTGATGTTAACGATACAGGCTACATAAGTGCTTTTCTTTCGGGCACACAAACCCTGGATATTTCCAGGTCTAATCTGTCCTTTAAGAAAAGGACATTCGATCTCAGTGCCAATAATGTCACCGATAACCTCGGAACCTTGATCAGCCAGGCAGATGGTACGACGGTTGTCAATAGCCCCGGCAGTTTCAGT
>JADFJT010000116.1 GCA_022566015.1 Pseudomonadota bacterium
AGCGTTGGCCTGCCGAGTACATCCTTGTGGCCAAGCGGTTTGACCCATTCACGATCCAGCAGGGTTTTAATCATATTGCTGCTCACACTTACCCCCCGAATATCTTCGATTTCTCCCCGTGTGACAGGTTGGCGATAGGCAATTAGTGCGAGCGTTTCCATCATCGCGCGTGAATAACGCGGGGGTTTTTGATCCCATAGCCGCGATACCCAATTTTCGTAAGCAGGTTTTACCTGCAGGCGAAATCCCGAAGCGACCTGTTTAATCTCCATCCCACTATGCTGATACTGGGCCGTTATCTCGGCAATTGCCTGCCTGATACCGTCTTTGCTGGGCTGCTCGACATCGCCCGCAAACAATTCGGCTATGAAGTTCACCGACAACGGCCTGTCGCTCGCGGCAAACAAGGCATCAAGAATTGGTTTTAGTTTGCTCATTTCCATTTACGCGGTGGCCTTTATGTAAATAGCGGCGAAAGGTTCACTTTGTACCAGCTCGATCAGTGACTCCTTGAGCAATTCGAGGATAGCCAGGAAACTCACCACGACACCCATGCGTCCCTCGCCAGGCTCAAAGAAGTCGTTGAAAGGGGTGAATTTTTCGGTGTTTATCTTATCCAGCACGATCACCATTCGGTCCCGAACCGAGAGTGGCTCTCGATCCACATGGTGGCTGGCGAATTGTTCCGCGCGATTAACCACGTCTCGAAACGCATTCAACAAGTCCCTGATTTCCACCTCGGGCAGCGGCATTTTTACTTCGATTTGTGGAATCTCGATCTGCGGCAAATGAATGTCCCGCTCCAGCCGGTCGAGCGCGTCGATATCTTCGGCCGCTTTCTTGAATTGCTCATACTCCTGTAATCTTCGAATCAGTTCGCCACGGGGGTCGTCTTCCTCCAGTGATTCTGCTGGCCTGGGCAATAGCATGCGGGATTTGATTTCCGTCAACATCGAAGCCATGACCAGATACTCAGCCGCCAGTTCGAGCTGGAGTTCACCCATGGTATTGATATATTCCATGTACTGGCTGGTAATTGCCGCGACCGGAATATTTAAAATATCGATATTTTGCCGCTTGATCAAATACAGTAACAGGTCAAGCGGCCCCTCGAATGTTTCGAGAAAAATCTGCAATGCATCCGGGGGAATATACAAATCCTGTGGTATCACCGTCAAGGGTTCGCCCTGCACCAGCGCGAACGGCATTTCAGACTGATCAGATGCGCTTTTGCTAAATAACTCGGTCACCGGCCCACTAACCCCATGGCTTTCCGAACTTCTGCGATGGTATCCTGGGCAACGTCGCGGGCATTTTCACAGCCCTCGTTAATAATGCTATCCACCCCGGAAAGGTCATTCAAATAGTCCTTAATTCGCAGCTGAATCGGCCTTAATTCCTCGAGAACTGCATCGATGATATGCTGTTTGCACTCGATACATCCAATCGACGCCGTTTTGCAACCTTCGGCCAGCTCCAGCCGGGTACTTTCACTGGTGTATATGTGGTGTAAATCCCATACCGGGCATTTTTCAGGGTCACCCGGATCGGTGCGTCGAACCCGAGCCGGGTCGGTCGGCATGGTTCTTATCTTCTTTTCTATATCCTGTGGCGACTCTCGTAATGTGATGGTATTGCCGTAGGACTTGGACATTTTTTGCCCATCGAGACCGGGCATTTTTGGCGATGCGGTTAACAACGACTGGGGCTCAGGTAACAGTATACGACCACCTCCATCGAGATAACCCAGTAACCTGTCTCTATCGCTAAGGCTTATATTTTGCTGGGATTCCAGCAGGGCTTCGCCAAACGCGAGCGCCTCTGTATCACCCTGCTCCCGATATCGCCTACGTGCATCTTTATAAAGTTTGGCATTTTTCTTGCCCATTTTCTTAATCGCAGTTTCGGCGCGTTGTTCGAAGTCGTGTTCCTTACCGTAAAGGTGGTTGAATCTACGCGCTATTTCTCGGGTTAACTCAATGTGTGCGACCTGATCCTCGCCAACCGGAACAAACCCGGCCTTGTAGATCAGAATATCGGCGCTTTGCAATAGCGGGTAGCCCAGGAACCCATAGGTCGCCAGATCCTTATCCCTGAATTTTTCCTGCTGATCCTTATAGCTCGGCACCCGCTCCAGCCAGCCGAGTGGGGTTATCATCGATAACAATGTATACAATTCGGCATGCTCGGGGATGCGTGACTGAATGAAAATGGTTGCATTACCGGGGTTGACCCCGGCCGCCAACCAGTCGATGACCATGTCGCGTGAACTTTCGCCAATAATCGAAGGATCTTCGTAATGGGTGGTTAAGGCGTGCCAGTCCGCTACAAAATAAAAGCATTCGTAGCTGTGCTGCAATTCTATCCAGTTTTTTAAAACGCCGTGATAATGCCCTAAATGTAACAACCCGGTGGGACGCATACCAGATAGTACACGTTTGGTTTGGTTAATATTCAATCAAGGGGTTCCAGTGGAAATTAGGCAGATTCAAATTATACTGCAAAGAATATTGGGGCGTCGATAAATGTCACTCGCATTTTAATACCCAAGGATTTTGGTCAAAGTGATTTTGCTCTGCGCCTCCGCGAGAGCTTATGTTTTTTTGTTTTTTTGGTGTAGCTCGATTCTTTCCCTACTTTAAAAAGGATTAAATAAACTTATTCAGGCTTTTTACAATAGATGTACGACCAATCCCCTGTCGAAATTTCGATATTTCCTCACGTTTAAATCGCGTCGCCTCTTCGAGCGACGACTGAAAATCATCCGATTTCAGAATAGATACATAGCGTTCGACAACATTGCCTGCAGATTCGTATGGTAGCTCGCTGGCCTGTCTATATAAATTGGTTGCTTCTCTTGTGATATCTGAGGTAGTTGGTGTGCTATCGCACAGGTCGATAGACATGTGCAGGCTTACTGGGGTGAGCGTAATGCAACGATGCGGCACCCCGGCACGAAAATAAAGCGCATCTCCGGGTCGCAGGGTAATTTCATGTTCGACAGGTCCCAGTTGATGATCGGACTGGTTCTCGATTCCTGTAAAGCGCCTTTGTTGTGGCTTGAATAGTTGCCAGGTTTTTTTCCCGCTAAGCTGAATCACCAAGACATCGTCAATGTCGCAATGACCTTCATAGGCTTCGTTGCCCTGCTGCGAGAAAAACACAACGCTGTTGCATAGAACACAGGGGAGAGATTCATCGAGTTTCGAAACAAAGGTATTAATGTCCTGATCGAGTATATCGATGCCTTCCAGTACCACGGCAGCACCCCCGTCGATCGCATTATTGAGCACCCCTTTATCCATGAAGAGTAAATTCCTGTTCTGAACTGTTTTGTAATAACTCGATTTTTCCAGTTCTACTCTCACACCATCTTTTTTGACATGAACCCATTCGGGGCGCAATAAGGGGTTATTGAGATGACGCTGAAAGTCTTTCATAGTGAAAAAGCTGGGCTTATCGATCACCCCCCTGGCATAGCTATAGGCTTCAGGTAAATTTTGTCGCTGCTTCTGGTAAAAATCGAGAAGCGAGCGTAAATCTTTATGTAGCTTTTGCGGCACCGCAAAATCTCCGAAATTTTTCACATACTATCAGAAATTATAGCCCTGCCAACCTGACTCGGTTTATTTGTTTAGGCTCTTGCCGAAATTGGCTGGGCACTAATCCTCCAGAAAACCCACATCTCCCTTGCCGTGACGCTTAATCTCGGGTACCGAGTCGATCAGGCTAATCACCGTGGTTGGTTCGATACCGCAATATCCACCGTCGATCACCAGATCGACGGTGTGCTGGTAGGCTTCCCTGATTTCCTCGGCGTCGTCCATCGCCTCATCGCTGCCGATCGGGATAAGCGTGCTGCTCATGATGGGTTGACCCAGTTCGAGCAACATTGCATGGACGATTTTGTTGTCCGGCACCCGCACCCCGATGGTCTTGCGTTTCGGGTTCATCAATCGGCGCGGTACCTCGGAGGTCGCCCTGAGTAAAAAGGTATAGGGGCCGGGGGTGAGCATTTTCATCAAGCGATAATCGGAGTTGCTGACCCTGGCGTAGGCGCCGATCTCGGACAGGTCACTGCAAACCAGCGTAAAGTGATGCCGGTGATCGAGTTGCCTGATGCGTTGAATGCGCTCCATCGCCGATTTATCGCCGATATGGCAGCCCAGCGCATAACTCGAATCGGTGGGGTATATGACAAGCCCACCCCGGTCGATGATCGAAACCGCCCGTGTAATCAGGTGACGTTGCGGGTTGTCTGTATGTATTTCGAAAAACTGGGCCATTTTATTTGATTCTTTTGTTGTATTTTAACAACATTTAGTATTTTTGTTGTTTTTCCAAATTTAAGGCTTGCTATTGCGGTCAAAATATCTAAGATGCTTGCTCGTAAGCTAACAAACGCAAGGGTGAGCAAATAACGCCCAGTGTCTGGATGGTTTATGTTCGAAAACACATAATATAACTTAATATGGGGTAAGATAATGAAATTTAAAAAATCTGCAATTGCACTCGCGATTGCCGGCGTGGTTGCTACGCCAATGGCTGCACAAGCCGATCCTGTCGACATTTATGCCTCTGTTCGTATAGGTATCTGGAGCGGAGATCTAAAACCCGGCGGCGGCACTGACAACACTGAAGTTCGCAGCTTCTCTTCCCGCTTTGGCGTGAAAGCCGAAACCGAACTCGGCAACGGTATGACCGGTTTCGGTAGATACGAGTGGGACGTCTCCTTCAACGCTCCAACCAACAATTTAACGACTCGTCAACGTATCGTCGGCGTGAAAGGCGATTTTGGTAAAATCACCCTCGGTCAGACTTACCACACTTTTTACAACTACGTGGTCGGCCCCGCCGATATTCCCTGGTGGTTCTCTGGTTACGCGATGATCAGCTATCGCGGCCGCACCGACGACGCGATCTCTTACAACTATAGCTCTGACGCCTTTAATTTTGGTGTTACGGCCTATATGTTTCGGGAAAGTGGCACAGCAGAAGTAGCTTTTGCAGCCGCTACTGCAACCAGCCTTCAAGTTGATGCAGCAGCAGCAGTCCCAGCCCACGAAGAGGCAATCGATCAGCTTGAAATTGGCGTCAGCTTCGGTATCGGTGACTTGACCCTGGCCGCGGCTATAATAACTACAGAAGGTACCAGTATCGGTAACGGCACAGATGTTGCCGCCGACGGACTACCCAGTGACGAAGACATTCTCGGCTTATCGCTGAGCGGCATCTCATTGGGCGACGCATCACTGGGCTTCGGTCTACAAACGCAGGACGAAGACACCAGCTTCCTGGTTGACGTCTTAATCGGTGACCTGTACATCCATGTCGAACAAGAGAGTCTCGATGCGGGTTCTAAAGCGAATACTGCAGACGAGGACCGTCTGGGTATTACCATCGGCTACACCCAAAGTCTGGGTAAAGATACGTTGATATACTATGAACTCTATAGCCTCGACAACGACACCGGCGATTCGAACGACGATCTTACCGCGGTGATGGCTGTTCTGAAATACAACCTGCTCTAGTTTAGACGGTTCGTATAGCAGTACTTAAAAGGGCTCCTTCGGGAGCCCTTTTTTATGCCGGTTAAAATTTATACGGGTTAAAAGCCTCTTTTCTTCGGGCGCCAGAATTCCATGCGTTTGTATTTAAAGAAGAGCCGATTACCCAGCACCTCTTTAGCACGCCACTGTCGATCGCGTAGTTTCGGACTCAGGCGATGCAGGTTTGGAATACCGTAGGCGCCCCCATCGTCTTCGGTAATTTCCTTTTCGATTCGGTCGAAATAATGACTTTTATTATCACCCCAGCTTGCGATTTCTGGGCAACCGAGAAAATCGTATATTTTATCCAGAATAGCCTGCGGGTGTCCCACTAGATCGCTGCGTTCGATCAATAAAAGATTCTTTCTGTTGTTGCCAGCCCATGTTTTTTTCAGGTTTTCATAACACCAGCCCACGCTGGTGGGAATATTCGGGTCCATCATCGCCGCACAGCGATTTTCATCGGATAATTCGCGTCTTTGCCCGCGCAGATATTCATCGATAAAGGAATCGCTATCGGGATTCGAGCGTATCAACATGATAAAAGAAGCCAGGCAGTCGGCGATGTTATCGACCGTGCAGATGATCTTCATTTCCTCACCGAGTATCTCGCGTGTTGATTCGATAGCATCGTTGGTATGCCAGGCCCAGGATTTATCGATAATGTACGACTCTTTTCGATGCAGGTACATACCATCGCGAATGCCTCGCCAGACATTAGGCAACTGCTCGGGATGCTTATAAGCTTTCAGCGTGACGGTATTGGCCCGCCATTTATTTAGCACCTCGCCGACAATTTCACTCAACGGAGATGCAGGGGAAACATGAAGATTGTCATTCTGGTTTAAAATTTCACCGAGGACAGTACTACCCGTTCTGGGAAGACCCGCCAAATAATAAAATGTTTTCTGCCCCACAATTTCCTCGGTATTTCGCAATTCGGCGGTGTGTTCACTATAACATGATCGATAAATCGTTCGAACTCACCACCGGATTATTTTTTGAGTGGGGCTTAGTTTCATCCGCCGCAGAGGACTCGTAGGCTGGAATGATGAATTTAGGTTTAATTATTTCCCGCATCATAATCTTGAATAGGTTAAAATTCGCTTCGATTTATTTACTCATTACCCGATGCATGAAACAGTTATTCGACTTTTTTCCCATCCTTTTATTTTTTATCGTTTATAAATTTTACCTCGATTTACCCGATGGTTTAATTACCACGGTAACCGACATTCTGCCGTTCATGGCCCTGACGCCGGGTGAGCCCAGCGATGCGATATTCCTCGCGACTCTGGTCGCAATCCTGGCGACCATTGTACTGGTAGCTTACGGCGCAATAGTGGTCAAAAAGGTCGAGAAAATGCCGCTCATCACGCTCGTACTCCTGCTTGTTTTTGGTGGCGCCACGCTGATATTCAAGAATCCGCTATTTATCCAGTGGAAACCGACCGCGATCAACTGGTTGTTCGCGCTGGTATTTCTTGGCAGCCATTTCGTCGGTGACAAACCGCTGGTTCAACGCATGATGAGCAAGGCGCTCGAAATCAGCGACCACCGGGTATGGGTTAAATTAAACCTGGCCTGGGTGGGGTTTTTTATCGTCTCGGGTACTGCTAATTTGTTAGTCGCGCCAAAAATAGACCCGCTCAATTTTCAATTTAGCGAAGACACCTGGGTCGATTTCAAGCTGTTTGGATTGATGGGTATGACCATCGCATTCGTGGTCGCGCAGGCTTTTTATCTGGCTCGGTATATCCCCTCCACCGACAGTGAAACCAACTGATGTTATACAGTATCGTGGGAACCGATATCGCGGATAGCCTTGAGGCGAGGCTTGCGGCCCGACCCGATCATGTCGCAAGATTGAACGAGTTAAAAAATCAGGGAAGATTAATCCTGGCTGGCCCGAACCCGGCCATCGATAGTGACGACCCGGGCGACGCCGGATTTACCGGCAGTATAATTATTGCTGAATTCGATTCGTTGCCAGACGCCCAACAGTGGGCTGATCTAGACCCCTATAGGCTGACCGGGGTTTATCAATCGGTCAGCGTGAAGCCGTTTAAGCTGGTATTACCTTAGGTTTTCGGTGTATCGGTGCGGCTCAAAGACTGGTCTCCCAGTTTCTGCAGCAACAAATCCTCGGATTCGATTCTTTCCGCCATTGTCTCGCCGATCGCGGACAAGTCCGTGTAGAGATTGGTCAGGCTGTCCGGATCATCCGCACCTTCGTATTTATCGTTGAAATCGACAATTTGCTCGGTAGTAGCCGCTATCGATGGGTAAACCTGGCTGGCGATTTTTTTGACACTTTCGCGACGCTCCTTGCCATCTACAATTCGCTCGTAAATTTCGAAATGTCCTAGCGCCGTATAATCGACCAGTGCCTGATTGAAAGATTTCAGAATTTCGAGGACGACCTTATAGTCTGCATTTTTCGATTCGAGCTCGGCCAGCCCACACATGGTAACCAATACTTCCTGGCGTTCGGTCAGCAGCGATTTGATCGTGTTGGCCTGCCGTTCGCGTCGGTCATTTTCGGCTGAAACTTTTTTCGCAATTTCGGCAATGGTATCTAACTGTGAATCGCTCACATACACCCTCTTAATATCGTTTTCAGGAGATACTAGCTTCGAAGCATTAACGCAAATCGAATGCCTGTACAGCCCATCATGCCATAGTTTATCGGCTCGTGCGAGTTCACACGCGGTAACAAAAAATAAGCCGGTAGAGTGGCCTAAACATCCGAAATGAAAGGGAAATATCGATGGGGAACGAATTTTGCTAAAATCGGCCTAAACCAATCCCACGAAAGATATTATGAGTGAAGCGATTACACAGAAAATCACCAGACTTGAAATGCACTATGCCGAACAGGAACACACATTGCAGGCATTGAACGACGTTGTTGCGCGTCAGGATTCTGAGTTAACCCTGATCAAAAACGAGTTGAAATTACTCGCTCAGCAATATCAGACTTTAAAGTCGGAATTGCCTGATCAGTCCGACGCCATCGAAAAACCACCCCATTACTAATCTCACGAGCCGATGACATCAGCGCGTGAATTTTTAAGCAGGCAGACCAGGGAG
>JADFJT010000117.1 GCA_022566015.1 Pseudomonadota bacterium
CCCGCGGGCCCGGGTCTAGCCGCCACAGGCCCCACGATTGTGCATTGTTCCCAGAGGTGGCACCTGGATCACCCAACGCCGCGATGAACTGCGTCGAAATACGCTTGAACTTCGTCTGACCATCGCCTATTGCATGAGCTGACTGCACCAGGGTGGCCATCATCATAACCAATCCCATCGCCAGAAATGCGCGGCCCATCAGGTGCTGCGTTTTGTCCCTGGGCGCCAATACCGTACCTCGCTGTGAAACAGTTTTCTGTCTGAATGTTCTGAATTTTGAAAGCATGTCCACGTTCGAAGCTCTCCTCTTCATTTAGTTTGATGCTGTTCATGGTTAGCGCCAAATGGAAACACGCCAAAAATTCAACACCCTGCATATATTCAAAGTTTGTTTAATGGTAATTATGCAGTGGACATGAAGTATAAAACACCTGCTTCTCAACGCAAAGCTACCAATCAACCGATTGATTCCAGGCGGCCAATAAATCGATTGTCTATTTCAAATGGCTAGTCTTCAAATACTAATTACAGGATATTATTTAAACCGGCTTTTTAGCTGTTCTACTCGGCTCTGGGCATTTACACGCTAATGCACTGGCGAATAACACCCCTTTATCCCTGCCTCTATCGAATTATCAATTCGATTAACACTATACGTTCCCATCGTCCCGACCCTGTGATAGCCTGTAAGGGCCTGGTGGAGCAAACCACCCATAACTAGAGGTTAACATGATCGAGAAAGCTATCGGCTTTCCCGGAAAACCGCGCGAGCGTCCACGCGACCCTCGCTTTTCTTCGGGGCCGTGTAAGAAATATCCGGGGTGGGAGATTGCTCACCTCAATACCGACTATCTGGGGCGCAGCCATCGCGCCAAAAATCCCAAACAACGACTGACTAGCGCGATCGAGCGCTCGCATCAGCTTTTGAATCTGCCCGACGACTGGCGGCTAGGCATCGTGCCAGCCTCGGATACCGGTGCATTCGAAATGGCGATGTGGTCGATGCTCGGAGAACGTCCGGTCGATGCACTGGTGTGGGAGAGTTTTTCGGCCGACTGGGCCAAAGACCTCGGCACACTGGGATTGCCGAAACTCAATGTCTATCGAGCCGACTACGGCGACCTGCCGAACCTGTCCCTGCTTAACCCCGATCATGACATCGTATTCGTCTACAATGGTACCACCAGCGGGGTACGCGTAGCGAACCTGAACTGGATAGCGAGCGACCGAACTGGGCTGGTTCTGTGCGATGCGACATCAGCCGCCTATGCGATGCCGATCGATTTTTCACGACTGGACGTAGCGACCTGGTCCTGGCAAAAGGTACTCGGTAGCGAGGGTGCGCACGGCATGCTCGCGCTCGGCCCGAGGGCGGTCGAAAGGCTGGAGTGCTATACCCCACCACGTCCGCTGCCTAAAATTTTTCGCCTGACCAAAGATCAAAAACTGATCGAAGGCATATTCACCGGCGCGACCATTAATACACCGAGCATGCTCGCGCTCGAAGACTTGCACGCGGCACTCGACTGGGCCGAAAGAATCGGCGGGCTAGAGGCGTTGTGGCAACGCACCAGCGATAATTTCGCCTGCATCGACCAATGGGTACAGCAAACTGGCTGGGTCGACTGGCTCGCCAACGACCCGGCAAATGCTTCCCCCACTGCCATGTGCCTGCGCATCGTCGATTCCGATTTCGTCGGACTCTCGGTTGAACTGCAACAACAGGGCATCGATCAAATTATCGGTTGGCTAGAACAGGAAAACTGTGCGCTCGACATAGGCAATTACCGAAGCGCACCTCCGGGTTTTCGCCTATGGGGGGGCGCAACCGTCGAAACCACCGATCTGGCTGCACTCACACCCTGGCTAGACTGGGCGTTCGCAGCATATCAACATCACGCCAGAGGAAATTAACATGAGCAACCCCAAAGTACTGATAGCCGACTCGATGTCGAGCCTGGCGATTTCAATTTTCGAAAGCCGTGGCATCGACGCCGTACAGCCCGGCAAACTCTCAGCCGAGGAATTACTCGATACGATCGGCGATTATGACGGTCTGACTGTGCGTTCGACCACCCAGGTCACCCCCGAATTACTCGAACGCGCCGACAAGCTCAAGGTCGTCGGACGTGCCGGGATCGGCGTCGATAATATCGATATTCACGCCTGCACCAGGCGCGGCATTGTGGTGATGAATACGCCTTTTGGCAACGCGATTACCACCGCCGAACACGCGATGGCGATGATGCTGGCGCTCGCGCGCCATATACCGCAGGCGGACAAGTCAACCCAGGACGGCAAGTGGGAAAAGTCCCGTTTCATGGGTATGGAACTCACCGGCAAACTGCTCGGCATCATTGGCGCAGGTAATATTGGCTCCATCATGGCGAAAAAATCAATCGGATATGGGCTCCACGTGCAGGCCTACGACCCGTTTCTGACCGAAGAGCGCGCCGACAAGCTCGGCGTTAAGAAAGTGGACCTCGACACCCTGCTGAAAACTTCGGATATCGTTTCGCTGCACGTGCCGAAAACACCCGAAACCGCGAACATCATCAGCGCCAGTGCGATCAATCAGATGAAAAAAGGCGCTTTGCTGGTAAACTGCGCACGCGGTGGCCTGGTCGACGAACTGGCGTTGCTCGCAGCGCTCAAGAGCAACCATCTCAAGGGTGCTGCACTCGACGTATACGAAGTCGAGCCCGCGAAAGAAAACCCACTGTTTGGCCTTCCGAATGTGATCTGCACCCCTCACCTGGGTGCGTCGACGGTTGAAGCGCAGGAAAAAGTTGCGATGCAAATCGCCGAGCAACTTAGCGATTATTTACTCAGTGGTGCGATTAACAGCGCTCTCAATGTACCGAATCTGAGCGCCGAAGAAGCCAAACAGTTAAAACCTTACCTGGCACTCGCACGGGGTTTAGGTTCATTTGTCGGCCAGCTCACGCTGGATCCGATCAAATCCCTGACCATCACCTATGGCGGCGAGGCGAACGATGTCAATATCGAGCCCCTGACTTCGCAGGTGGTTCAGTCATTACTCGAACACCACAGCAGTTTCGTCAATTCCGTTAATGCCAGGGAAGTCGCCCGGGAGCGCAATATCGACCTGATCGAAGCGCACAATGAGGGCAAGGATGAATATCCCTGCCGCATTACCGTCACCGTCGAAACCGAGGCGATGACGCGCAGTATTTGTGGCACGCTGATACAGAATCGACCGCGCGTGATCGACGTCAAGGGCATCCCGCTGGAATCCACGCTGGCTGAGCACATGCTTTATATCACCAACGAAGATAAACCGGGCGTAATCGGAGATATCGGTACCACGACCTGTGCCAGCGGTATCAATATTGCCAATATGCACCTGGGCCGCGAACAGAGTGGCGGTAACGCGATGGTTCTATTAGAAATCGACGAGCGCCCCGGCGATGAAGACCTTGTGCGCCTGCGCGCCCTGCCGCATATTTCGAGCGTAAGTTATTTGCATTTCCCTGCCCTGTGATGGCAAACTCGGTATTTGAAAAACTCCCTCACCCCCGCCCTCTCCCATAGGGAGAGGAGGAACACGTGTAGAGCATCATTAATATGTCGAAAAAAAATCGAATCCGCCCACTATTCCAACTGGACGGAAAAATCGCCCTGGTGACAGGAGCCAGCAAGGGCATTGGTGAGGCTATGGCCCGTGGTCTGGCCGAATTTGGTGCTAAGGTCGTAGTCAGCAGCCGGAAACAGGAAGCCGTTGACGCCGTGGCTAAAGCATTTCAGGCCGATGGACTGGAAGCAACCGGTATCGCAGCCAATATGGGCAATTTGGACGACATCCATGCACTAGTCGACAAAACGCTCGAAACTTATGATGGCCTCGATATCCTCATCAACAACGCTGCCGCCAGCCCGGTGTTTGGACCAATTCACAATACCGATGAGCGAGCCTTCGACAAGATTATCGACGTGAATCTCAAAGGGCCATTTGAACTGTGCAAAATAGCCTATCCTGTGCTTAAGGCGCGTGGCGGTGGGTCGATTATTCACATCAGCTCGATTGGTGGCCTGACCCCCGAAGCAGGTATCGGCATTTACAGCGTCAGCAAGGCAGCGATTATCAACCTGACAAAGGCGATGGCGCAGGACTGGGGCAGGGATAATATTCGCGTCAATGCCATTTGTCCCGGGCTGGTCAAGACCAAATTCAGTGAAGCCCTGTGGAGCGACGATAAAATTCTAGGCAGGTTTTTAAGTAAAATCCCGCTCGGGCGCGCCGGTTCTCCTGACGATATAGCCGGGCTAGCTGTTTTTCTGGCTTCGGATGCTGCGGCCTATTGTAGCGGTGGCGTGTATCTGGTCGATGGCGGATATGCCTCAAATTGACTATAGGCAGGAATATAAAGATGAAATTAATACTCGGCACAATGACATTTAGCGATCAGGTAGATCAAAGCACGGCACAATCGATGTTAAATCTGTTTGCCGAATCCGGGAATACGGAACTCGATACCGCACACCAATATTGTGAGGGTGGAACAGAAACGTTACTGGGAGCATTGCTCCCATCCGAAAAGCGTCAAAAACTAACCATCGCTTCCAAGGTTAACCCCTGGAATGACCAGGGGCTCCAGCCAGACCAAATCGAAAAACAAATGGGGGAAATTCTGCAACGACTTGGGACTGATTACATCGACTTGCTCTATTTGCACTCGCCTGACTTAGATACGCCTGTCGTACAAACGCTAGAACGCTGTTTTGATATGTACCAACAAGGCAAATTTAAATACTTTGGGCTGAGTAATTTTGCTGCCTGGCAGGTAGCCGAAGTTGTTGAAATATGTCGTCAAAATGGATGGATGGAGCCGTCTGTTTATCAGGGTATGTATAATTCTCTGACCCGAGATGTCGAACGTGAGTTATTTCCATGCTTAAGAAATTATGACATCAGTTTTTATGCCTATAACCCCCTGGCAGGCGGATTGTTGACTGGAAAATATCGATCCATCGATGAAGTCCCTGAATCGGGTCGATTTATATCCAGCCGCGGTTATCAATCCCGGTACTGGAAAAAGGATTACTTTAAAGTTTTACAAAAACTGTACGAAGCATGCCGTGATGCCAATATAAAGCCAACAGATGCTGCCCTGGGCTGGCTGGTACATCATTCGAAATTAGAAGCTGATCGCGGTGATGGAATTATTCTTGGCGTCAGCAAGATCGAACACCTGGCTGAAAATATGCGCGCCTGCGTTCAGGCGCCACTAGGCCAGTCGATTCTCGATATTCTCGACCAGGGATGGGATATTATAAAACCCGATTGTTTTCGATATTTCCGCCCCTAGATCAATTAAACCATCGACGATAACTGATCATTCAAACAGAGTTTTTGGCTATTTCCTGTTTCAGTAATTCGATGCGAAAGCGGGCATCGCGGGCATTGGGTTTGATTTCCAGCAGGCGCTCGAAGGCGGCGATTGCGCCACTAAAATCACGCTGAAATCCGAGAATCATTCCCAGACCCCAGGTCGCGCCGAAGTGGCGGGGCTCTAGCCTCAGCGTTATTTCTATGTCATCGAGCGAGCCTTCGTAATCACGCTGATAAAAACGCACGGTCGCGCGACGATTCCATCCCTCGGAAAATTTGGGTGCCATTTCGATTACCTGTGAATACAGCGCTTCCGCCTGTCGCAATTCATCAGCTTGCACGGCACTACCGCCTCTCTCCATTATCCGATCTATTTCCTCTCGGCCACTGTCATACCAAATAGTCCAAATGGCCAATTCCGCTTCCTGCTGTTCGACTCCATCATGACTGCTTTGCAAGATACTAAATAATTCTTCCAGACGGCCATCCGATTGATCACCTACGACCACGGGTGGTAATAGCAGACTTATCCCAATCGTCAACCTAACAATGAGCATTACGAAGTTGATTTTCATTTTCATCTCCATCGGCTAATGCAATAAAATTCTGGTGCAATCCTAACAGGGTTTTAAATTAGGTTCTAATGTCCGGCATCCATCTGATATGATCGAATTCCTGCAGCCTATACAGGATTATGACCATGGCATTCGGTAAAATACTCAAATATCTATTTGGCGGTTTCTCCGCGGAGTCTAAGGAAGCACCTTCCGAGCCTATCGAATACAAGGAATTCACCATCGAAGCTGCACCGATCGACGAAGGTGGGAAGTTTCGCACTGCGGGTTATATCAGCGGGGAATTAGATGGCGAAACCAAACGAATCCAGTTCATTCGTGCTGATGAAAACGCAGACAGGCAGGCTGCTATCGATCATTCAATTTCCAAAGGCAGGCAAATTATCGATGAACAGGGCGCGAGCCTGTTGAATAAGAGCCGCCTGTAGAATCTTCAATGTATCTCGATCACCGTTGAATAATTTGACAAACAAGCTTTTCAATATCGAATACATGTCGATCTTCCAGACCCAATTCTCTTAGCGATTTAGCCAGTTCAAGCAGATAATCTCGATTTGTTCCGCTCGATCCTTGAGCACAGCAAATATGTTCAGCGATTTCGAGTTCGCTCGCTTCACCCAGATAGGCTGCATTATCCGGTGCGGCTATATACACAAGACCCATGCCACAGGTTCCATCGCTAAATGCCAATTCGATGGTAAATCGCAGATAACCATTTTTTTCGCGCTCGTCGAGCTGTTTGAATACCGATGCATCGACCAGAAATGCCACTCCTCCACAAACTGCATTCTGATCTTCAATGAGCGTGACCACCCGGCCAGGATATTTCTCTGTACCCCGATGATCGTGCGACCCCTGCCAGAAACGCCTGCTCCAGCCAGGGATACTGGCTGGTTTCGACTCTAAATACGGAAAATCAACCTTGTAAATCAGCGATCCATATCCAAATAGCCACACCTGGTCGCCGTCGCTAAGCTGGCATTTGCGTTGGTTTTCCTTAATGGTATTAGAGGGCATTTTGCTTTCATTAATCGGGTCGCCTTGATCATAACATCTAAGATAGAATCTGTCGGATACGACATAAATGAATGTTGGAGAGGCTACATTGATAAAAAATATTCTCGGGTTTGGTATTCTTTGGGTAATTTTTCTGCTTTACGCATGCACAGACGATGGGTTATCGAAGGAAGAGGAAATCAAACAGTTTATCGAGGCTGGAATAGAAGCAGCTGAGAATCGCAGCGCTAAAGACCTGTCTGAATTAATCGATGAGAATTATCTCGATGACAGAAAATTTAACAAAAAGCAGCTGACTACACTGGTTCAACTCTATTTCTTCAGGCATAAAAATATATTTCTGTTTACTAAAATCGATGAGATTGAATTTTTCACCGACAATGAGGCGCTAATTACCCTGTATGTTGCCATGGCCGGCAGCGCGATTTCTAGTGCGAATGTGCTCACCAGCCTAAGAGCAAAAACCTACAAATTTGAGTTAGAACTGATCAAGCAGGATAAATGGTTATTGCAGCGGGCCAAATGGCAAGGTATCAGCGTCAGCGATATGCAGTAAGTATAAAAACGAAATTGGCCTGAGACCATTAAATAAATCTTGTGAGACAGTTTTAGCGACTAATGAAGAAAAACAGATTGCCTATCTCACCGCACCAGGAGGATACGACCTGGAGGCTATTTTCGAAACCTGGGATAAATTAGCCTACTGGGCGCAGGCTCAAGGCATCGACAACCACGAGAATAAAAGGTTCGCGATATGCCACGACAATCCGATGATTACGCCAATCGAAAAGTGCCGTTATGACGCCTCAATCGAAATCGATAATCGTATTGATGTTAACAGCCCGTATTCGAAATCGGTCATACCGTCAGGCAAATATGCGATAGCCTACTATAAAGGAGACGGCGACAAGGTAAGCAATTTTTATATGGAACTATATTCCAACTGGCTAACAAATAGTGGTTTCGAACCCGATAATTTCCCCCCGGTCGCACACTATTTAAACGATTCAAGACAGGATGGGTTTGTAGAAATGGAAGTGCTTATTAAATTGAAAGAACTGTCAATATAAGTTATTACGAAAGGCCCCAAAAGCCAGTGGTTTCTCAGTGCCGATAACTCGAAGGAAGGGCATAGCTGTCGCCCAAAAACTCGCCAAACACCTGCGCAACTTGCGGATGATTCACGGGAATACCCGAATCGTCGATTAACAAATTTTGCTCTGATACGTAAGCTTCGTACGCTGTCTCTTCGCGTGCGCGCATCCAAGCCGAACTTCCACGGCACGTCGTTGTCAGGGAGAGCGCTCAGCCCCTAGTCGGTTCTGGACCCTAGTGCGGCCGTTGGCCTGCCTTCATGGGCCAGGGCATCTTTCAAACGACTATCTATTGGTACATTCGGTGTCGCAAACCGGGCAGGACGTGCGTTGATGGTATGGCAGTGCGATATCTGCTGCCGGTAGTCCCGCGAATTGACCAGTTGGTCGAGGAAACCCTCTACATCCATGAAATCGACACTCGGCTTCGGTCATTCATCAGGCGCGCTCCGCATCATAGAGACTCCCCGGGCGCACCGCCCATACCTAACAGGAACCTTACATGCTTTCGAAAAGCTGCTCAAGTAACCTGCTCTGCTCCCCCGTATCGCAATCCATAACGCTTCGCTTATCGATTAAACGCT
>JADFJT010000195.1 GCA_022566015.1 Pseudomonadota bacterium
AAAATCTTGCAATCGAGACAGGGGTTTAAATTAGCCCCGTAGCCGTGCTTCGGATTAATCACCACCTCTTTATATTCTTCGATGATGTCGATGATATGAAGTTTGATTCCCAGTTGTTCGGCTACCCAGAGCGCGTTATTTCGCTTCACCCTGTTTCTGTCTTTCTTGCGGATCGCATGAGTATGACCTTCGACGCAAAATCCGGTATAGAAATTAATGCCTTCGACATGGATGCCCTGGTCCTGAATTAACTTCGCTGCCAGTAATGAGTCGAGACCACCCGAGATCAAGGCGATTGCCTTACGTGTCATGATTGATGTGTCGGTGTAGGTATAAAGGAACGATTATAACAAAAGTGAGGCAGGAAAAAGGGGTCTAAATATTGCTACACCCGTAAAAGATTCCCGCTTTCACTGGAAAGAGGGACATTTCGTCATTTGTATGTTGCTCATTCCCTCTAACTAGGCCATGTTGTGAGGGATGCGAGCCGGAATCTTAAGAGGGTTACGATACCGGTAATGGATTCTCACTTTCGCGGCGATCCGCCGTATCGGAACGACGGAGCTTACCAGAATGTCGAGGAGCTTTTATTACCAGCACGAGCTAACGTCAGCGCCGGTTCCGCCCTCTATTCCGGTATGGGTCAGAGTCAGACTGGTGCAGTCAGCATCGGTTGCCTGGCGCTTACCCGCGACCGGGGTGGCAGTCAGGGTAAAGGTAGCCCCTGTGATAGCTGTTGCCACTATAGAATACAAACCATTATCTGAAGTCACTGGGAAGGCAACGTTGCAATTTACACTATTGTAATTCGCATACAGGCCCTTGCATTTTTCCAGTGAAGCTGAAGTTTCAGTTAAAGCTATTCGGGCGTCGGTGCGGTTAGCACGGGTCACGTAGTCCCCATAGAAACCCATGGAAACGGCGGTAATAATGCTCACGATCGCAAGCACGATCATTAACTCGATTAATGTAAACCCGGATATATTTCGACTATTCACTGTTGTCTCCTTAATTACTGTATCGGACGATAACTGGCGTCATCTTCCGGAATTAGCCAGATGCGATCAACCAGGCGTCGACTGTTAATCGTGATTACATTAAAACCGATCAAGTCCCGAAGTTTTAATTGATTCAAATCGGCCTCTTTACTGTCTGGTGTCGCAAATTTTACTGTCGGGCTGAGGATATAGGGCCGATCGTCAATAAATATCGAGCTCCCGCTCAGCACATCTACAAAACCTACCGCATCGAACTGCCTGGGATACCAGCTCGGTAGCTCGGCCAGGACCGATGAAGAGAACATCAGTGCGGCTAGTAGTGTGCCGGTGAGTAAATTTGTTTTATTCATAATTTTATTCCTTAAAAAATTAATTCTTGCCAGGAGAATCTACCTGAAGGCACTTGTGACAGAGACTTGATTTTGGTTGCAGTGGCGCCTGTATAGGCCAGGTCTTCGATGAATACCGGTTCGGGTAGAAAACCTTCCTGCCTAACGGCAGCCAGTATTCCATCCGACCCATCAGCGCCGGTCAAGGTATCACTGGCGTCGATCACACCATCTTCATTGACATCGAAAACCGGCTCCAACGGCGAGCCGCCTGTGGTCATATCTACCGCAAATTTGAATCCAAAACCACCGGATGCACAGGGGTCGTCCACGGGCACGAAACTATTGAAGAATACTGTATTGGCTCGGGCAATGGGAGTCGTGACCGCACGTTCGCCAGATTCCGGCAGGTTAAAATACCAGCCATGATCGATCGAGTAATCGACTGCATTACGGCTTAGGACTCTCTGTGTGAAATTGCTTTCGAAGGTTTGCTCGATTAAATCAGCGCTCACCAGAGCAGAGTCACCCATGTCCCACACGCCGAAAAATGATTGTGTGTCGGTACTGGTTTTGTCGCCATTAACCAGGTACTGGCCAGTACCGAAGTAAACCATCAGGTTTGGCTGGTTAGATTTTACGTCCGGCTGGGTCGGGTGGCTAGCCAGCACCGGCTTCGCAGTAATCGGCTGGTTAGCAGGCGTCGTAAACAGCGGAATAGGTGTCGATTTAGACAGATAAGCCACATCCCATGATGCCTCGCTGGCACTCGACAGGTCGAAGACCCACATATTACCCTGTAAATCACCGGCGTAGACGCGATGGACCGTGCC
>JADFJT010000022.1 GCA_022566015.1 Pseudomonadota bacterium
AATATTTTGATAGGCCACAATTGTACCAGCTATATTCTCAAGCCTAAATTTCTGCAGTGCTTTAAGGTCGCAGGATGGGCGCACGTTTAATCCTTTATTACTCGGGTAACTCTGATAGTCTGCGCCCTTGTTTTTCCAATTGCTCTCACAAGCTGATGCCTGGTCTTTCTCAATATACCAAGGGAATTTTTATCACCGCACTCGGTGTGCTTATAATTTCGCCCGATGGTCTTCTGACACGGTTGATTCTTGTCGATCACTGGACGCTGATTTTCTGGCGTGCGTTATTCCTTTCTTTTGGTATGTGGTTAATCACGAGCCTGCTTTATCCAAACCGCAGCTGGCAACAGTATAAATCCCTGGGCCTCCCGGGCCTGGTGATGATCCTGTTTTATTCGATGGGAACGATCTCATTTATAACCGCGATTACTCATACCAGCGTCGCCAATACCTTGATTATTCTCAGCACCACGCCGCTATTTGCCGCATTGATAGGACGGGTATTTTTAAGCGAGCCAATCGTACCTAGAATTTGGGTGGCCATCTTGTTGGTGGCAATTGGCGTTTATGTGATCAGTTCCGATGGAGAAAACCAGAATTCCAGTATGTTTGGCGATATATTCGCGATGACAGGCGCTTTCTTCCTCGCGGCAGGTTTTACGATGGTGCGCCGTTTTCCCGGTATTTCCGTTTTCCCGGCGATTTCGACCAGCGGTCTGATGACAGCCCTGATTGTCCTGCCGCTGGCACAACCATTTTCGGTAACGCAGGCAGATATGGGCTATCTATTGATTATGGGGATTTATATGTTGCCGATCGGTACTGCGTTAATGTACATGGGACCTAAATATATTCCAGCCTCGGAAGTAGGATTGATGTTATTGCTTGAGTCAGTTCTGGGTCCGACCTGGGTATGGCTTGCGCTAGGCGAGCAGCCGGGATCACGCACCTTTATCGGCGGTGCTATCATTTTAAGCACGCTCGCGATCAACACCATCTGGGCAATGCAGTCGTCAAAGCGAATCAGGCAGGCCGCTCTGGCGACTGGATGAGGAGTCCGTTTTTTAAAACGAGGCATAAGATATTCCAATGATAGGCTGCGGGTGCTGGTTTTCTTGTCTTTGGACTATATACTTCGGGGTTTCGACCCTTATACGAAAGGATGGGAATAAATGAGTGATCGTGTCGAGATAAGCGGCCTTAGTATCGACCTTAGCCTATACCAGCTGGTCGAGCGGGAAATTGCGCCCGGCACTGGCGTCGAGGTCGCTCATTTCTGGCAGTCGTTAGCTGATATTCACGCCGCCCTGGGCGCTGAGAACCGTGATTTGTTAAACAAACGCAATCAGATGCAGCGTCAAATCGACGATTGGCATAAAACCAATCCTGGCAAGATCAATATAAACAAGTATAAAGATTTTCTGAAGAAAATCGGGTATCTGGTTCCTGAAGGGGAGTCGTTTCAGGTCAGCACCGATAAAGTAGATGACGAAGTGGCGTTAATCGCCGGGCCGCAACTGGTGGTTCCGGTAGACAATTCACGCTATGCGCTCAATGCTGCAAATGCACGATGGTATAGCCTTTACGATGCGCTGTACGTTACCGATATAATCCCCGAAATCGGAGGCTGTAAGAAAACTTCCAAATATAACCCGGTTCGCGGGCAACAGGTAATCCGCTATGTGCGGGATTTTCTCGATCAGGCCGCGCCGCTCGTTGTCGGCAGCCATAGCTACGTAACTCAATATAAGGTGCGTTCAGGGAAGCTGATTCTTGTCATGGGCGACGGCAGCGAAACAGAACTGGGCCGGCGCGAGTGTTTTGCCGGATATCGTGGCGATCCTGACGAACCCTCGGCCATCCTGTTCAAGCATAATAATTTGCATATTGAAATTCTGATCGGAGAAGGTTTTTATATCGGCCGGGGTGACCTGGCAAACATTTATGACGTCCGAATCGAAGCGGCGATCACCACAATTGTGGATTGCGAAGATTCGGTAGCTGCGGTCGACGCCGAAGACAAGGTGCTGGTCTACCGTAATTGGACCGGACTGATGAAGGGCGATTTAACCGCCACGGTGAAGCGCGTCAAGGAATCGTTCGAGCGTAGCCTCAATCCTGACCCCGAATTCACCGCGCCCGATGGTGAAGTCTTCACTTTGCCGGGACGAAGCCTGATGCTGATTCGTCACGTAGGCTCACATATGTATACCGATACGGTAACCTGCGGTGGTGAGGAAATTCCCGAAACCTTTCTCGACGCTATGATCACCGTGCTCGCGGCCAAACATGACCTGTTGGAGAATTCCAGTCGTTGCAATAGCCGGTGTGGAAGTATTTATATTGTCAAACCAAAAATTCACGGTCCTGAAGAAGTACGCGCCGCAGCCAGGTTATTTGATATGGTAGAACAGGCGCTTGGCCTGGACAGGAACACGCTGAAAATTGGCATCATGGATGAGGAACGCCGTACTACGGTGAATTTGAAAGAATGCATCCGTGCCGTAAGAGAACGCGTGATTTTTATTAATACTGGTTTTCTCGATCGTACCGGCGATGAAATACATACCAGCATGGAAGCCGGCGCAATGATCCCAAAAAGTGAAATCAAGTCTTCTAAATGGCTACTCGCCTACGAAGACTGGAATGTCGATGTCGGCCTCGAAGTCGGTTTGCCCGGTCATGGCCAGATCGGCAAAGGGATGTGGGCCGCGCCAGATAATATGGCGTCGATGATGGAGCAAAAAATATCGCACCCGCGTGCTGGTGCTAATACTGCATGGGTACCATCGCCCATTGCGGCCGGATTGCACGCGATGCATTACCATCATGTCAATGTGAGTGCGCGACAGCAGGAACTGGCCTTATGCGGGCGCGCCAGCCTGGACGATATACTCAGTATTCCTCTGCTCGATGGGCGCGACATCAAAGAAAGTGACTTGATTTGGGAGCTGGAAAACAATGCGCAGGGAATTCTCGGCTATGTGGTGCGCTGGATCGACCAGGGAATCGGCTGCTCCAAGGTGCCCGATATAACCGATTTGGACTTGATGGAAGATCGCGCCACGCTGCGAATTTCCAGTCAGCATATCGCCAATTGGCTGTACCACGGAATTGTTAACGAAGAGCAGGTACGAAATGTATTTAAGAAGATGGCCGAGGTTGTGGACCGTCAAAATTTCGGAGACGCGATGTACCAGAATATGGCGCCTGATTTTGACCGGAGTATTGCGTTTCAGGCGGCGCTAGATCTGGTGTTTAAAGGCCGTGAAGTGCCAAACGGATATACCGAAGCGGTGTTGCATCCGCGACGTCGGGAAGCAAAGGCGCGAGCGCAGCGATAAATTTGAAACGCTGACGCGCCTGAGCGAGACGAGTACCGACACGATACTACTCATTACAGGAATTATTGGCATATATCACCATAGGCAGGGTTTTATTAGCAAAACATGTCGTATTTGGATATGTAGGCATTGAAAAAAGCGTGCTAGATTGGTTCGTTTTTGATTCTCTGAATAGTGGCTGCATGACTTGTTCAGAAAATACCCGGCAAAATTCTGAAGAGACATTAATCATGTACCCAAAACTTGTAATACCCCATACCCTGGCAGCAGGTCCCGGGCCCGGTAATACCGACCCCCGGGTATTGGAAAGCTTCGCCAGCGCAGGTGTCGCGGATCACATGCAGGCCGATGTAGTACGGGGAATGCTGGAGTCAAAATCCATGTTACGTGAAGTTTTTGGCACCAAAAATGTGCATACCTACGGTGTATGTGGCACGGGATTCAGCGGCCTTGATAGCGCGCTCTCGCCCATACTAACTGGCGACACGGTAGTAGTTTTTGTCAATGGTACTTTTAGTGGTATTGACGACCTCGCGATTCGAATGAAGGCGTCTTCATCGGATGACCTGGCTGCCGACCCGTTCAACCCGAAGCCTGCTAATGTGGTTACCATTAATGTCCCACACGGGCAATCGGTTACTGGTGATATTGTCGAGGCAGCGCTTGCTGAACACAGGCCGATGTGGGCCTTCATGGCGCACTGGGAAACGGGAAGTGGCCGTATCAATGACATGCAGGGATTTAACAATGCCTGCGCGAAACACGATGTGATGGGCATAGTCGACGCGGTCTCAAGCCTCGGCATTGCCGATTTTGATATTGACGATTACGCTGCTGTAGTAACCTGGGCTTCCTGTCCGCAGAAGGGTATTTTATGCCTGCCCCTGACCTATGCGCCGGTTAGCTTTAACGACCGGGTTATCGACCTTGTGCGAAAGCGCGGTTGCCATACCTATGTGCACAATCCAGTTCTGGCAGCGCGTCATTGGGGGATCATCGATGGCAAGGATACAGAAACCCCTGCTTACCATTGTACTCACTCCGGCTATGCAGTCGCCGCGCTTCACGAAGCATTGCGTATTTTCCTCGCTCATGGAAAATCGCAAAAAGCCGCCGACTATGAATTCTACGAAAAAGGATTGCGGCAGGCTATCGAGGCGATGGGTTGTGAAGTCACTTCTAATATGCCTAGCCTGGTTGTCTGTAATCTACCGGGAGAGCTTGCGGGCAGGGAAAAAGAGCTGGTCGTTGGGTGCCGCGCCGAAGGCTTCGCAATCTGGCCAACCCTGTCAGAGCCAGTACAGGTGCGAGTCGGCATTCTCAATCAGTTAACCGAAGCGGCGCTGACCGACATAGTCGGGCGCCTGGGCGACGCAATGCTAAAAATGGGTGCCAAATTCGATAAAAACTCTGTGATGAATGGTCTGAAAAGCCATCTGGCTAGTTAGCGCACGGCTTGAAGAACTAACTAAGCCGATACCCGGCTCAACCGGGTAGCGGTAAACACCTGGTTCCGGTATGTTTGGTGGCGAAAGCGGTGTTTTTAAAATTAATTCCGGTAAAAGTGAAACTGCTAATACGAATCCTGAGCCCGAGCAAGATATCAACGATCCTGATCTTCAGTCAATTTCTACGCTGCTGGATCAAGTAATCAAGGACTTGGCCCAGCAAAGGAAAGAGCTAAAGCTCAAAGTGGATGAAATGCTTCGGAACTGAAATATTCCCGATAACCCAACAGCCAGGGAGCCCCTGATCCAGCTACGTTAATCCAGGATTTCCTGATTGCCTCGGCAGGCTTTTTGCGTACAATTCGAAGCGTCGAGGGGAGGGCATTTACCGCCATAACTTCGGGAGCCAGAATAATATGACATCAACTTTAAACTGTCGGGAAATCATCAACCACGATACCTTCCCGATAGACGAACCTGAAAACTCTAAACGGGCGCAGATTATAGATCGCGTACGCGCGCAACTGGATAAAGACGGTTGCGCGGTGATCCGGAATTTCATCAGCGATGAGGGATTACAGGCATTGCTAGTTGAGGCTACTGCGCGTAAGGACCAGGCTTATTATTCGCCGAAAAAAAACTACAATGTCTATCTGGGCGACGGCGACACTGACCTGCCCGACGACCATCCACGAAATATTTTTCTCCCGCGCAGCAATGGGTTTATCACCGCCGACCTGCTCGGAGAGGATACTAACGCCTACCAGTTATATTACTGGAAGCCGCTTCGAGACTTTCTCGCTGAGTGTCTGGGTAAGAAAGAATTATTCATTTATCAGGATCCGATTTCCAATATGATTGTCAACCTGGGTAAACCGGGTCAACAATTTAACTGGCACTACGATACCAACGAATTCACTATCACAATGTTGTTAAAGGCAGCGAACTCGGGTGGTCTTTTTGAATATGTTCCCGGGCTACGCAGTCCTGATGACGAATGCTACGTAGAAGTCAAAAAGGTACTCGATGGGGATAGAAGCAGGGTCAAGCAGCTTGATCTGAATGCTGGCGATCTACAGTTTTTTCTGGGTCGATTTTCACTGCACCAGGTGACCGAAAATACCGGGTCTGACGATCGCCTGCTTTTAATTATGTCATTTACCGAAAAGCCAAACATGATTGGTAGCCTGTTGCGCGTAAAAGACCTGTACGGTAAGGTAACCGAGGCGCATCTGCAAAATGAGTCGAATCGAGTACGAGCCGACGATTTGCTGGATTGATCTCTGTTCTACCCCAGGTTCGTCAATCCCGCGAAAGCAGGGATCTGAACAAGAATAGTCTTCTGATTCAATAAATTCTCACTTGCGCGAGAATGAGGGCTTTTGCTTGATACCATCAGGATTACTTGCGCCTGTCATCACTATCATAAAATAGGTGATAATCCCCGGATATCCCTGATAGTATAAGTTCTACTTCATCCGCACGAGTCACTATGCAGGATTTAAGACGAGGTTCAGGCAATCGAACTCCCTTCTTTTTATTGTTGCCAGCCAGCCTCTTCCTGCTTTCCCACAGTTTCAATGCTGAAGCTGTTTTTAACCGAACTTACAATACGCTAGAAAATTCGAAATCGATCAAGGGTGATTTCGACGCGATCCTACGTCACGGTAAATTGCGTATCCTGGTACCGCAGGACTTCACCAGCGTCAATTACCTGCCGCGTAAGCACTCACCATTGGCCGAGCAGCAACGCATAGCCGAAGAATTTGCATTGTCGCACGGATTAATCCCTGAACTGGTTATCGTCAAAAACTTTGCCGATTTAATTCCAGCCCTGGTTGCCGGTAAGGGTGACGTGATTATCAATAACCTGACAATCAATAAACAACGGCGCGAGAAAATCAGCTTTTCGGTGGCTGTTTCGCATGTGTATGAACAGATAATAGTGCGCAAGAATGATGACTCGATTACTCGCGTGAGCGACCTGGCTAACAAAACGTTAATGGTGAATCGGGATTCGACATTCTGGCACGCCCTGCAATGGCTCAAAGAAAACAGGTACCCGAATATTGAAATCCAGGCCACACCCGATAATGAACTACACGAACAAATACTCGACCGGCTCGTTGCAGGGAAAATCGACGCGACTATTCTCGACAGCAACTTGATAGAAATTTACCAGGGTTACCGCGACGATATTAAGGTCGCGGCCAACTTCAGCGGGCAACGTGATATTGGCTGGGGTATTCGCAAGGAT
This sequence comes from Pseudomonadota bacterium, assembly GCA_022566015.1. GTDB lineage: Bacteria > Pseudomonadota > Gammaproteobacteria. Next base: position 7,050 of record JADFJT010000022.1, read on the forward strand.
GCACCGCGGTTGGTGAGCGAAATCAACAAGTACCTTCAACTGGAACATATGGCTGGTGGTGACAAGATCCTGTTTAAGGGTGATTTGAAACAGATCAAGAAACGCCGCGTGCTTCGTGTTTTGTTGCGCAATAATGCGGCCTCGTATTTTCTCTACCGCGGTGAGCTGGCGGGGTTCGAATATGAGCTCGCGCGGGAATTTGCTCGTTACCACAATTTGCGCCTGGAGATAGTCGTGCCGCCCAGCCACACAGAATTCTCAAGTTGGTTACTCGAGGGCAAAGCGGATTTGGCGATGGGTTTTCTTGAGCCGAATGATTGGCAGCGGCAGCTTGGCATTGAATATACTCGACCATATCACTATACGCGCCGCCATATCGTAGTGCAAAAAGATGACCCCGCAAGCCAAATTTCCGACCTGGATCAACACACGATAACGGTCCAGCGCAATAGTAATTATTGGGAGTCGCTTTTGAATTTGCAACGGCAAGGGGCTAATTTTAGTCTACGCGCAATCAAAGATAATGTAGAAACTGAACGTTTGATTCAACAGGTAGCGAGCGGCCGATACCAGGCTACGATGGCGGACGAGCATATTCTCGATATTGAGCTGGCCCGATCGGTCGCGGTTAAATCGGCTTTTGCTGTCGCCGATGAAATTCCGCACGCGATAGCCGTTCGTGCTCGTAACACCGGATTGAGGGCGGCGCTTGATACTTTTATCAAACGTATTTACAAGAGTGAATTTTATAATGTGCTTTATCAAAAATATTTCAAAAACCCTGGCTCGGTGGCGAAGCTCGCAAGCGGGCGCGTTATCGACTTGATCAAGGGGCAGATTTCACCTTACGATAAACTGGTACAGAAATATGCGGAAGAATATGGATTTGACTGGCGTTTGATCGCCGCGCAAATGTACCAGGAAAGCCGTTTTAACCCGAAAGCTCGATCTTCATCCGGCGCACGTGGCCTGATGCAACTGATGCCGCGCACCGCTAGCTCGCTCGGAATTAAAGATCTCGACAAGCCAGCCAATAGCATCAAGGCAGGTGTTAAATATTTGGACTGGTTACGCGATCGATTTTCAGATGAATTACCGCTGGCCGAGCGATTGTGGTTTTCACTCGCTGCCTATAACGCCGGTGCTGGACACGTGCACGATGCGCGGCGGCTGGCGAAAAGTATCGGGCGCGACCCGGACCGCTGGTTTTTTCAGACCGAAACCGCGATGCTATTATTATCGCAAAAAGAGTATGCGAGCAAAGCGCGTTACGGTTTCGTCAATGGCGAAGAGCCGGTCAATTATGTGCGAGACATCAAGCAGCGATTCGAAGCCTACGTTGAGCTGGGCAGCACACAGTTGGGTAGCGTCGATCCCTCCCGCTATTTGACCCTGGCGGGCCGGTAAAATTCTCATCTAATCTTTACGGCAATTGCTCTGGCTATTCGCTAGACGATCCTTTAGCCTCTTTTTCCTTCATTTCACCCAAACCTTTTTAAAATCTTGAACACAAATGTCGTTAATCGCGGTATTGCCGCGATCATGATCAATAATGTACTGTTGGGGCTGGCCATGGGCATGTTCTTTCCGTTGATCCCGCTGCGTCTCGATGAACTGGGTGTCAGTGCTGGTCTAATCGGTCTGAACGCTGCATCCTCCTCGGCCGCGACACTGGTCATTGCGCCCCTGATCGGATTGATTCTAACCCGACGTGGTTATTCGGGTACGCTCGTGCTTGGAATCGTGATATTTATTTTAGCTGTTATTGCGATGGCGCAATTCCAGGCATACTGGTATTGGACTGGGCTGCGATTTTTTGCTGGCATCGGCATTGCCTTGCATTGGGTGGTGGTTGAAAGCTGGCTCAATCAGGCAGCTGCTGAAGATAAACGCGGTCGAATATTATCGATCTATATGGCCTGTATCATCGGAGGTAGTTCGCTTGGTGCGGTGTTGCTCGATGTTATTGGAATCGATGGTGACAGGCCTTTTTATATCATTTCTGCACTTTCGATACTGGGCCTGTTATGTATTCCGTTCGCTCGACCCGGTGAACCCGATACTGGCGATATTAAGCAGGCCGGATTGTGGCTCGCGATAAAGAAGGCTCCCCGTCTGATGTCGGCAGGATTTATGATGGGGATCGCGCAAGGCTGCGCATTTACGCTGTTGGCCTATTACGGCGTGCAGGCGGGCTTGAGCCAGAAGCTGGCGGTGTGGATGCAGGCGCTGTATCTGGGTGGTGGCGTAGTCCTGGCCTATCCGGTGGGTTGGGCAGTGGATCGATTCGACCGTCACAAAATACTGGTATGGCTGGCTCTGTTGTCGATGATGAGCAGTATAGCGATGCACCTTGCGTTAAACGATCAGTGGATACTCTACCCGGTGTTGTTTTTCGGAGGAGGGGTAACTTTTGGGGCTTATACCACAGGGCTCGCCTTGCTGGGCATGCGTTTTCGACACGACGGAATGGCGGCAGCCAACGCGGCGTTTGTGATGACCTGGGAAATGGGTACGATGTCGGGTGCCCCATTGGCGGGTGCAGCGATTGCACTGTTTGGTGCGGCAGGATTTCCAGCGGTAATGGTTGTCGCGATGGCTTTTGTTGCGCTTATAGCTCTGTGGCGAAGATCAATTTACCAGTGATTTTAAATCGACATTCGGATCGGCAATTTGGGCTTGCGATGGGTGCAATCCAGCGCCGATGATCTTCCTCCCCATCGCGTAGGCCATCGGCTCGTTCATCGCATCGACCGCGATCAGCCGATTTTCGCGGTAATACCAGATCGACTGGCTGTCGGGTTTCGAGCCGGCACGACGCACGGTTTGGTCGTAACCGATATTCAGTCCGGCAATCTGTAGCTTGCAGTCGTATTGATCGGACCAAAACCAGGGGAGCGCCTGGTAGCTAACCTGTTCTCCTGCTAGTACGCGTGCTACCAGATTGCCCTGGTCGGCCGCATTTTGCACCGACTCGAGACGAATACGTTGTCCGTTGCGTACGAAGCTGGTGCAGTCGCCGGCCGCATAAATATCCGGGTTCGAAGTCTGGCAGGTTTCGTTCACGGCAATGCCGTTTTCGCAATCGAGGCCTGCCTGTTCGGCCAGACTCGTATTAGGTGTTCCACCAATTCCAACCAGTACCAGATCCGCTTCCAGCTTCTCACCACTGGCCAACTCGGCGCCGTTGACGCGTCCGGCCTGCTCGGTGAATCGAGTCATCTGGGTTGATTCGCGAATATCGACTCCATGACTCCGGTGTAGCTGGCGGAAAAAGTCCGAAGTTTCGCGCGCGGCGACTCGCTGCAGTATGCGTTTTGCCATCTCGAGTACTATCACTTTAAGGCCTAGTTTGCGCGCGACTGCTGCGGTTTCGAGGCCTATATAACCGCCACCGATTATCAGCAGTTTTCGACCTGCCTGAAATTCGGGTTGCATGGCCTCGACGTCGGCGATACTTCTCAGGATATAAACCCCTTTCAGCTTGCCTCCGATCTCCGCGGGTAATGTGTGCGGGCTCGACCCGGTACAGAGTAGTAATTTTTCATAGGCGATATTATCCCCAGACTCGGTGATGACCTGCTTTTCAGCCGGGTAGATCGCCTCGACACGTGTGCTAAACAACGTGCTGATGCCCTGATTCGAATACCATTGCTCGGGGCGGATAAACAGGCGCTCGCGTTCAAGTTCGCCTGACATGTATTTTTTCGATAGGGGTGTCGCTGATAGGGAGGTACCGACTCTTCGCCAATTAGCATGAGCGAGGAGCCACTGCCGAGAGCTACGTGACGCGAGCTAAACGAAGCCGCCGCCTGCCCGGCTCCGACAACCACGATAGGCCTGTTCAAGGTATACGCCTTATTCCGGTTCCGGGACAAATAGAACTAAGCCATCCAGATCCGGCGCAGCGATAATCTGGCAGCTCAAGCGGCTGTTGTGCTGACGTTCGACGTCGGTCATTTCCAGCATGGTATCTTCGATTTCATCGACTTCGCCGGTTTTCTCCAGCCATTGGTCATCGACAAACACATGGCAGGTGGCGCAGGACAGGCAGCCGCCGCACTCGCCTTCGATCTGAGGGACATTGTTCGCGGTCGCTGCCTCCATCAGGTTCAGGCCGTCTTTGACATCGACGCTTATTTCGTTTCCGTCTTTAGTTTTCCAGGTAATAAATGCCATGGTTTTATCGTGCGTTGATTCGGTGATTTCAGAATTCGCGTAATGTATCTGTTTTTAATTGCATTGTCTTTTTAAATTGAGATTACCTGGCAATTTATTTTAATGTTTGGACGGCGCTACTCTGTATCAAGTCCCAGAGTTTCTTGACGTGTTCACGAGTGCTTGTCTCGACACCGATGGATACGCGAGCCAGCCAGCAGTCGTCGATTTTGGCCGGGCTCATGAACGCTTCGCCCGACTGGTTGATCGCGTCGACCCAGGCCAGTGTATGTTTATTAAGTGCCTCACCTTGAAACCCGTCGGGTTGGTGACGAATGCACACGGTTTGTAGTGTTACTGGCGCGACTACTTGCCAGTCGGGGGATTTTGCTACCTCGGAGGCAAACCAGCGAGCATTGTCGAGATCGCGGCGCAGACGATTTCGAATTGCCTCGGGGCCATCGAGTCGTAGGTGGAACCAGAGTTTCAACGCGCGAAATCGTCGACCGAGAGGGATACCCCAGTCGCGATACTGGGTTACCTGCTGGTCGACACTGGATCGTAAATAACTCGGGTTGGTCGACATCACGCGGATTAAGTGTTCGGGATCTTTGACATAAAACAACGCGCAATCGAGGATCGTTCCCATCCATTTGTGCGGGTTCCAGGAAATCGAATCGGCCGCCTCGACCCCATCCCATAGATGACGACACTCGGGCAATAACATGGCGTTACCCGCCATCGCTGCATCGATATGCAGCCACAGTTTGTATTGACTGGTGATTTCGGCGATCTGCGCAACCGGGTCGAATGCGGTCACCCCGGTTGATCCGACCGATGCTACCACTGCGGTAGGCTGGAAATCGTCGGCGATGTCCTGCTCGATGCGGGCTTTCAAATCTTCGGGCAGCATTGCACGTGTGGTGATGTCGTGATTTACCAGGCGCAGGTTTCGTTTGCCAAACCCTGCCAGCAATGCCGCCTTGGTGACCGACGAATGTGCTTCTTCGGTAGTATAGACGACCAGGGGTTTGGACATTGATTGTAAGCCACCTGCGTTTTGAGAATATCCGCTCGCCTGTTCGCGAGCCAGCAATAGTGCGGTCAGACAGGCAGTCGATGCGGTGTCGTGTATGGTACCTTCCCACTGTTCGGAAAGGCCGGTTAACTGGCGCATCCAGTCACATACTACCTGTTCGATTTCGGTTAGAGCCGGGCAACTCTCCCAGGAAATGCCAATAGTGCCCAGGCCGGAACTGGCAATGTCGCCCAGTACAGAAGCAAGCGAGGCGTTGGAGGGGAACCAGCCGAAGTGCATCGGGTGTTGCACCTGGGTGATGCCTGGAAGCACAATTTGATCCAGATCCTGGAGTAATCGATCTATTGTTTCGGGCGTTTCGGGCGGACTGGTGGGTAGTTTGTTTTTAATTTCACCGGGGCGCACCTGTGCACGTACCGGCATTTGATCAATATTGGCTCGATAGTCAGCAATCCAGTCGATCATCTGGTGTCCGGCATCACGAAATTCTTCGGGGGTCATACTTATCTCCACAAAGCGGTTGACCTGATTGTACCGGTTCTTGCACACTTTCAGGGTTTCAAAATGAAGTTTGACCGAACCCATGTCTCAAGCGATCAAAATTGCAATTCTCGATGCCGTGCCCAGAGTTTACTGGAGTGACGACGAAGGCATCACCGATGCAGAAAAATTTGTCGACCTGCTAGCGCCAGAAAATCCGCAGGCCCAGCTCGATACTTACTTTGTATCCGAAAATAGCTTTCCGGCTTCACTGCACGACTACGATGCTTTCCTGGTGACGGGTAGTCCCAATAGTGTAAATGACGAACTTGACTGGATTCAACGATTGTCGGACCTGGTGTTAGAAGTTAATCAATATCAGAAGCGCATCGTCGCCTCCTGCTTCGGGCACCAGCTGGTGGCGAAGGTTTTTGGTGGCGAAGTAGGCAGAAATGAGCAAGGCTGGGCGATCGGTAATTACACGCTGGATATTACCCGGCAGTACGACTGGATGGATCCGCTAGCATCGCGCACAGGACTTTATCATTTCAACCAGGAACGGGTAACCCGGCTGCCAGAAAATGCGCTAAGCTTTGCGCGAACCGAAGAATATCCCGACTACGCCTATACCCTGGGCGATAATATTCTGTGCCTGCAGGGTCATCCAGAGCAGCCCAAACGTGCGATGAATAACTTTCTCGATGCGACGTTAGACAAGATGACCTCCGATGAAATAGATAAAGCCAGGGCTTATATCGATGATGGCGAACCCGATTCGAATATTTGGGCGAAATGGATGATGCGGTTTATGATTGACTGAATTGAGTCAAGTCCATTTTATTAGCTTCGATTTTGAAAATAACTTTAAATTATTTAATATCCGGTTAATTTTTCATAGCAATTTCTGCAAAGTGACAAGCCACCTGTCGTTCAAACTGCATTTCTAACTTTGGAGCTGTGGTGCTGCATTTATCCTGCACAAAACGGCACCTGGTATGAAATGCGCATCCTGTTGGTGGATTGAGCGGAGACGGCAGTTCACCGGTTAATTTTACGCGTTCGCGACGCAGTTTTGGATCCACCGCAGGCGTCGCTCCGAGCAATGCCTGGGTGTAAGGGTGCGACGGATTATCGAAAATCATTTTTGCGTCACCCTGCTCGACCACCTTTCCCAGGTACATGACCATTATCTGGTCAGCGATACGGCGCACCACACTGAGATCATGGGAAATGAACACCAGCGCCAGATTCATTTCTTCCTGTAAGTCCATGAGGATATTCAGCACTTGCGCCTGAATCGATATATCCAGTGCCGATACCGGTTCATCTGCGATCAGAATCTTTGGCTTCAGGACCAGGGCGCGCGCGATTGCGATTCGTTGTCGTTGCCCGCCGGAAAACATATGCGGGTAGCGATCATAATGTTCGGGCCGCAATCCAACTTTAGAGAGCATAGATTCCGCTAGATTGCGACGTTCTGCGGCAGGCATTTTGCGATTGATGACGATGGGTTCTTCGATTATGGTGCCAATCTTTTTCCGGGGGTTGAGTGAGCCATAAGGATCTTGAAATATCATCTGTATATCTTGACGCAATCGGGAAATTTCGGCACCGTTATTCGCATGCGGGTCTATGCCGCTAATAAAAATATTACCTTCGGTAGGTTTTTCTATCATCGTGGCGAGCCTTGCCAGGGTAGATTTACCGCAGCCTGACTCTCCTACGATCGCCAGGGTTTTACCCGATTCAAGAGAAAAACTCGCACCGTCTAACGCTTTAAGAATAGATGACTTGGCAAAGATCCCTCTGTCCTTGACCGGGTAATAACGTTTGAGGTTACGCCCTTCTATCGCCGCACTCATATTCCGAGGTTCCCCGGGTCAACCGGATGAAAACATCTTAAAGCATTGACGCCTGTACTTTTCAGGGGCGGAATATTAGCGCGGCAGTCATCTTGCACAAACTTGCACCGCGGTGAAAACAAACAACCGTCCGGCCGGTCTCCAGCACCGGGCACGACCCCTTCAATGGTCGGCAATCGGTCTAAATCCAGGGATCGTTCCGGCAGCGCATTCAACAGGGCGTTGGTGTAAGGATGACGCGGCGAATTAAACAAACCCTCGACTTCCTGCTGTTCCACCTGTTGGCCGGCATACATGACGATAACTCGTTTTGCGGTTTCAGCCACGACGCCCATATCGTGCGTGATAAGCACTAAAGCCATGCCCGTTTCATTTTGCAGATTAACCAGAAGGTCGATGATTTGCGCCTGTATGGTGACATCGAGTGCTGTGGTGGGTTCATCTGCAATGAGTAATTTTGGATAACAGGCGATTGCCATGGCTATCATTATTCGCTGGCACATACCCCCGGATAATTGGTGAGGAAAGGCTCTTATACGTTCCTCCGGGGCCGGGATACCCACCAGATCGAGTAGTTCAATGGTTCGTTTTCTGCGCGCTTTACGATCCAGATGGAGATGCTGCTTCAGTGTTTCAGCTATTTGAAAGCCGACCGTAAAGCAGGGGTTCAGGCTACTCATCGGTTCCTGGAAAATCATTGCGATGTCCCGCCCAATAATATTTCTACGAGCCTTATTGGAAATAGTCAGCAGATTATGTCCTTCGAATTCCATTTTGTCGGCGGTGATTTTTGCCGTCCAGGGTAAAAGCCCCATCACGGCTAACATCGATACGGATTTTCCTGAACCAGACTCGCCTACGATGGAAAGTATGTCAGTTTCCCTGATGTCCAGATCCACCCCATCGACAGCGCGAAAGGAGCCGCTCACGGTTTCAAAATCGACGCAAAGGTTACGTATTTCCAGCAAGCTCATGATCTTTTCAACTTTGGATCGAACGCATCTCGCAGTCCGTCGCCCATCAGGTTAATTGCCAGTACGGCTAACAAAATAGCCAGTCCCGGAAATGTGACTGTCCAGGGTGCTGATAACATCAGGTCGCGATTTTCCGCAATCAGCGTTCCCCACTCCGGTGTGGGCGGTTGCGCGCCCATCCCCAGGAATCCCAGTGCGGCTGTATCCAGTATTGCGGTGGAAAAACTAAGAGTCGCCTGAACAATCAGTGGTGCCATACAGTTGGGCAGAATCGTGATAAACATAATGCGAAACTTACTGGCGCCCGATATTTTGCTGGCAATAACATACTCTTTGGTGTTTTCGATTATATACGACGATCGTGTTAGTCGGACAAAATAGGGCAGGTAAGTGATGGATATTGCAATCATTGCGTTTAACAGGCCAGGTCCCAGGATGGCTACCAGAACCAGTGCCATCAGCAGTCCCGGCACGGACAATATGGTGTCCATGATGCGCATGATGGTTATATCGACCCAGCCGCGGTAATACCCGGCAATGACACCGAACATAATACCGATGCTTAAACACAATATCACAACCATTCCGCCGGCAATCAGCGACAATCGGGTGCCATAGATAATTCGTGACAACATGTCCCGCCCGGCATAGTCCGTGCCGAAAAGAAAATTACACTTTTCCGCGCCCCAGGTGGGCGGTTGTTCCAGGCAATCTCTGTATTGAATTGTGGGATCGTGGGGTGCAATAAAGCCTGCAAAAATGGCCATAAAAATTATGCCGAGCAAAAACACAAGACCAATCACGGCAGCTTTATTTTCGGAAAAATAGTACCAAAATTCCAGAATATCGCGACGAAGAATGCCGGATTTGCGCGCTGATCCTGCCGAAGAATCCATCGTGTTACTGCTCACGATTATTATCTCCGCCGGTCACGAGTTGGTGTGCATGATTCGAGGATTAATCAATCCATACAATAAATCGACGACAAGATTCACCGACATTATAATCATCGCTATCAGTACCAACCCTCCCTGGACAGCATAATAGTCACGACTAAATACAGAAAATATGATCCATTTACCGATGCCGGGCCAGCTAAATATTGTTTCAGTCAATATCGCGCCTGCCATCAGTGTGCCCACCTGTAAGCCGATTACCGTGATCACGGTAATCATTGCGTTCCTCAGGGCATGCAGACCATACACACGCAATGGCGACAATCCCTTTGCTCTTGCGGTACGCACATAGTCTTCGCTTAATACCTCTAGCATAGCTGATCGCGTTTGACGGGCGATAATCGCCAGGGGAATGGTACCCAGGACAATAGTGGGCAAAATCATATGGTGCACGGCAGAAGCAAAAGCGCCTTCTTCCCCGCTTAACAGCGTATCGATGAGTAGAAACCCAGTGACCGTTTCCACGTCGAATAAATAGGAAATACGACCAGAAATCGGCGTCAGGCCCCATATGCCGCCGAATAAAATAATCAATAACAGACCCCACCAAAATATCGGCATGGAGTAACCAATCAGCGAAAGCCCCATGATGCCCTGGTCATAAATGGTCCCGCGTTTTATCGCAGCGAAAATTCCAATCGGCAGTCCGATAATTATCGCCAGCAGCATGGCCGCCATTCCAAGTTCCAGGGTTGCTGGAAATAATTCTAAAAATTCATCTAGTACTGGACGATTAGTCAACACCGAGGTGCCGAAATCACCATGCAATAATTTCCACACATAGTCGAAATATTGTTCCCAGGCGGGTTTATCCAGGCCCAGCCTGGCCATCATTTCCGCGTGCCTTTCCGGTGTCATATCGCGCTCCCCGGCGAGTGCGGCTACAGGATCGCCGGGCAACATTCTGATAAAGCCGAAGGAAACTAACGTTACCCCGAAAAATATGGGAATCAGTAGCGCGACGCGACGGATTACAAAAGAAAACATGTGTTATCGCTTAAATAAAAAATGGCGTGAGGATTTACCGTCACGCCACAAGGGTTGATTACAGTAATTCAGTTACTTACTTCAAATCTACATATTTGAAAATGTGGCTGCCGAGGGGATGAATTTTGAAGTTCAATACCTCTTTACGAACCGGTCGGAACTGTACTGAATGTGCAATGGTAAACCATGGGGCCTCATCTTTGAAAATCACCTGGGCCTTTTCGTATAGTACCGTGCGCTCTGCCTGATCAGAGGTTTTTTTGGCATCACGAAGAAGGCCGTCAAATTCCTCATTACACCAGCGAGCCACATTTGATTTAGCCGCAGCACAACCAAGCAGCACGAACATAAAGTTATCCGGGTCACCATTGTCGCCGGTCCAGCCCAACAGGGCCGATTCATGCTCACCAGCGCGAATTCGCTCACGGTATTCACCCCACTCGAAAGTCTTGATTTCGGCGGTTACACCTACTTTGGCCCAGTCAGCCTGAATAAGCTCAGCCATACGCCGTGCATTCGGATTGTATGGACGTTGGACCGGCATAGCCCAGATATCAGTTTTCAGGTTCTTAATACCTGCACTGGCTAAAAGCCTTCTGGCTATTTCAGGGTCATACCGGTAGTCGACTATATTGTCGTTATAAGACCACATGGTCGGCGGGATTGGGTTTTTGGCGGCAGAGCCAGAACCCTTGAATACGATGTCAAGAATAGCCTGCTTGTCGATAGCCATGCTCAAAGCCTGACGAACGATCTTGTTGTCAAAAGGTGGCTTGGAAGTATTAAAACCCAGGTAACCTACATTGAGACCTTCCTGCCTTAGCAAATTGATATTAGGGTCTTTTTCCATCGCGGCCAGATCAGCTGCGTTTGGATAAGGCATGATATGGCACTCCCCAGCCTTCAACTTCTGGTAACGCACGGTAGCGTCGGTAGTGATCGCATAAATCAGCTTGTCTATCTTTGGTCTGCCTTCCCAATAGGCGTCGAACGCTTTGTAGCGAATGACAGCGTCTTTTTTGTAGGAAACGAACTCGAAAGGACCTGTGCCAATGGGTGCATTGTCCACGGTTTCCTTGGTGCCTGCAGCCGCCATTTTATCAGCATATTCGGCAGAAAGAATGGAAGCGAAGTCCATCGCCAGATTAGATATAAATGGCGCGTCGGGGCTGTTCAACGTGAACTTGACAGTATAGTCGTCTACCTTCTCGATAGATTTAAGCGCAGGGCCCATATCCATCCAGCCGAAGTACAGGTACTTACCGCCGGATACACTATGATACGGGTGGTCTTTTTTCCACTGGCGATTGAAACTAAACAAAATATCGTCGGCATTGAAATCACGAGTGGGTGTGAAGTGTTTGTTGGAATGCCATTTTACGCCTTTACGCAGGTTGAAAGTATAGACAGTGCCGCCGCCCGTTACCGTCCAGGACTCAGCCAACCCGGGAACAACCTTTGTGGTGCCGGGTTCAAACTCGGTCAATCGGTTGTAGATGGGCTGTGAGGATGCATCAAAGTCAGTACCGGCAGAATGCAAACTCGGGTTAAATCCTCCCGGGCTACCTTCTGAACAAAACACGAGTGTTTTCTCAGCCGCAAAAGAGGCCGAAGCAATCACCGCCAACGATATCGTCAGGGCGGCTTTAATCAACGTTTTTTTCATTTTCATTACTCCTCGGTTATCTTTGTGATGATATTACAAAGTACACATTGCTTTTTATTTTAAATCCAACGCTCAATGCATTGGATTGGTTCGGAAACTACCCGCCGCCTGATCAATTGTCAAGGCTGTTGGAAAACGGGAGCAGATATAATTTTTCCGGTGGTGAGAATGGATATTGCTTTGCCACCGCCAGGTCTCTAAGGTCTGGTAAATAGCCAGTTTTTCCGGACTAAGCAAAGTTTAGTAAATGGGTACTTCTCCGAGTAGCCAGGCTACACTTTCTTTATCCTCAATCGTCCGCCGCTTGCGTGTTTGATAATTCAGTTGTGGTACTGATTTTAATAGTGCCACATATTTTTCAGCATCCATTTTGAGCAGCCCGCAGTCGGTAGTGGCGCTGAGCTCAACTGGCTTATTATCGGCATACGGCCGCCAGCCAAATTCTTCGCCATTGATGACTTTGACCTCGGTACCGTCGGTATCCACGACTACACCCTGACCTTCGACGAAGATATAATAAAAGGATTCGTCCAGAGACAGGGTGTTACCTCCCTTAATCACCTGCCAGTTGGTGATACGGGATATTTTGTCGGTTACTATTGATGACAGTTCGGCATACTGCGGCAGCATTTTTATCACCGGGCGCAACAACCATCGCTTTTCCAGCGGCTGTTGTAACCCACTGTGCAGGATGAAATTACGGAAGGTTTCTTCGCCAAAAATACACACGGTAACTGGTGTTTGAGCAACGACACTCGCGTTTCTAATTCCGGTGCCGGTCAATATGGCCATTTCTCCGATTATGTCGCCAGCCTGTAAAGTGGCAATCGTATGACGCTTTTCACCGTCGTGACGAATCACTTCACAGTATCCAGTAAGAATCAGGTAAACGTAGCCATGTGTCTCGCCGTCTTGCACGATAATCACATCTTCGGTGTTGTAACGATAAATTTCCTGTTCTGCGAGCAGGTTTCGCATCCACCGATTGGGGAAGGGGAGACCCAGCCAAAGGGTGAGATAGTGATTGATTTGCGAGCTATAAATACTGCTGTCACCTTCCAGCAGAGTATAGCGTTTGCCCGAACTGGCTATCGAGAAAGTCGTATTCAGCTCTTTGGAGATCTTGTCCACATGTACAAAAACCACTCGTTCTGCCTTCGACTCGAGCGCGTCGGCAGGATCGCCGTGTATGGCCCCGGCACCCCCGTCTGCGATCAGCAGGTGAAAGCCATGGGTATAAAGGTGATCCAGCGATTCGACGGTAGAATCTCTTACGATTCCGGACTTGTTCATCGCTCTAACCGATGTCAGGTTCTGATTGTCACCGACAATACAAACGTCGCGAAAATGGCCTTTATGTATGGTGGAAAATGTGGCCCCAATGGTGGGAATGCTATGCACCGTGGTATGGACCTTGATAGTCAGTCCGTAGTAATTGATAGTTTCCCCTGGCTTGACTTCGATCAAACGAAAGTGTTCTTCGATAGCGCTTGTAGACCAGCCCAGGCTACAGCTAAGCTTTTCGATAGCCATCCGAAATATTTGCCTGGTGGTAATAATTTCTACCCGGTGCGGCATTTCCAGTAGCGGAAACATCGAACAGTGATCGTCGTGTAAATGGGTCAAAAATACCGCCGAAATCTGATTTTTCGAAATCCCGCGAGCGTACAGGTGCTGGTCGAGAAATGGGATCGAATCGATCAGAATATAATCGCCGTTATAGCACAGTGCGAGTCCGGTGCAGGGCTCTTCGGGAGAAAAACCCGAAGCTCCACCCAGTACCTCGATCCCCATCTTGGCCAGTCCGCCCGGCACATAATCCATCGGCACGGGATAGGGTGGATCGATTTTAACATCGCCACTAAGGTCGACTTCTATATCACCACCCTGGCTCGAAACCAGGTATCGATCTATGCCGGTGCGTTCGATTGTTAAGCCTCCTGCGACCGCGAGGTTATTTTCATAGGGGATCTGGATAAAAAAATCTTCTACTGGAATTATGCTTCCGTTGCTGTCTTTAAGCGCCAGGAATTCGGATACTGCGAGCCATTCGTGCATCAGATCTTCGGGTGTTTGCCACTGTTCGAGTTCATCACTGGTTGGGCCAAACAGGGTAAATCGCAATAATCGTAGCGCCTGACTGATCGATTCTTTGTCGCCGACCAGATTTATTTTTCGGTTCTCGGCCAGACCGTTGGCGATAAACAGAAAAAAATAGAATGGAAATTCGAGATTATTGAGCAACACCCCATTTTTTTCCTTCACATCGGTCAACACCAGCGTGTCGAAGCTGGTAATGCCTTCGCGTAGTAAGCCCTTCAAAACTTCGGGTGGCTGACCAAATAAGACTACTTCAGTCCCGTCGTTGACGATTCGACTGCCTGGGGCTGGAGTAAGAACTTTTAGTTTGGCCATAATGCTATCTATCTGGGGAGCCTGATGGTGTGACTGACAGAGTGTAACCTGCCGTGCGATTTCTCGAAAGGTTAAACCTGTAGCCGAAATTGATAAAGGTGCTGGTAATATGGTCTGGCCTGTTCTGCGATGACCGTTTCTCTGCTTGTCAGGGATGGGGATTTCTCCCGGTAAGGCGAAAAACCGCTCGAATTCCACACCGATTCGTACCAGTATTTGCCCCAGACGCCGTCACTCTTGCGTGGTCCTGGTGGCCATTGCAACATGCTGGTTTCAAATTTCAAACCGAGCTTCGCACAGATCGCATTTAGCATGGCCCTGGGGTCCAGCAAAAAATCTTTACTATCGATCACCAACGGCTCGGCCCGGGTAATGTCTGTGACGTAATCGAACAATTCTGCCTGTTGCACAAAGCCAATATCCTCTAGCGTCGGATCATCACGAACCGCAGCGTAAGAGGCGATTACCGATTCTGGATCTCGAATCAAAAAACAATGGGTCAGTTTCGAAAGCCACGAGCGATCCATTCCTGGCAACAGATGCAGGGTCATGTGCTTTTGGTAGAATACCGGCTTTTTTTGCGGTGCCTCGCCGGTGCAGCGAGTGACAATATCCTCCCAGTCGTGTCCCTGATCGGCAATTATTTCGTCAGCACCTGGGTGCGAAATGCCGGTTTTGAACAGGTAGTGCCCGTAAAGCGGTTCATCCCAGACAGCGCAATCGCTGCGATTCTCCCAGGCGCGCATCATCGCGGTTGAAATATTGCGCGGACCAGACCACATCGCGATGCGGTGTGTGGTCATAGACACGGAAATCCGGGGACAGTATACCTATTTACCATTCCGGACGGGCGAAATGCCATAACAATGGAAGATATTCATATCTTCAGGAATATCCAGTCCGTGATCGCCTTTTCCCGTAGATGGGTCTATATGTGCGCCATGGTCAGGAGTAAATGCAATGACGTGACCTATGGCATTCCAGTGCAGCTTCGCTGCTTCTGCCATTTTCCTGAAGTCCTGAATATGCTGCTCAAGAGCCTGTATGCATATCGGGGAGAATGGATCACTCTTATGCAGGTTGTCGTCATAATCAGCCTGGTATGCGACGATGACATCATATTTATCGCTCTGAATAACTTTTAATGTTCGCTCAGCGACAGACTCGTCGTCATCTTCTGAAAAATAGGCAATATCACGATTTCTAAAAATCAAATCTATACTGCTGTTTTCTACGGAGACGATAGCAACTTTCTTATCAGCGCGCACGAGCGCGTCGAAGATTGTGTCACATTCTAATACCGGTCGCGTATAACGGTGAATACCATGGACAACTGGCTGAGCTCCGGTAAAAATAGAGGCAAAGCAAACCGGAGTTACCGGAGGGAAGACAGCGCGCAGAGGAACCCGTAGCGGAACCAGTGGCAGTATTTTGCGAAGCTCGTTTTCATGAGATCCCCACAAATGTGCGCCAATAGCATCCTGTGCGATAATCAGGCATTTCTCCAGGGGAAGGTCTTCGTCTTCCAGAGTAGAAATAACCATATCCAGGGCTGGTTCCTCAGAGACACTGGGAGGCATTACTCCGAGAAGGTGACATAGGGTGGGGGTTAGCGAAGCGATAGATCCCTGATGAGGGGGAAAAATCATTTTATACTCCTTGGCCAGGACAATTCATGAATGAAGTATAAGAGGAATTAACGCCTGTTTTCAATGATTCTGGGGTTATTGGTTAAAGGTACAATCGGCATCGAGTTGGATTTGGACCCGCTTTCGTTGTGAATTCTTGGGACAATTCCATGGACGCGGGCGAAAACTCACCCTTTCGATCACTCGTTCTGTCTATTCCCGGCCACCAGGCCAAGTCGACCCTCTGTGCTTTCGTCTGCAAGCAACTTAGGGGTGAAGAGTTGTTTGGTACTATTGTAAGCTCAACTGGTGTGAGTGCGGCGGCGCCCGGCTCTTGGGCAACGAGCCGGAATTTTGAGTGAAAGGCTTCTGTTCCAGATGGGAAAGGAATTGTTTAATTACCTGCGGATCTTCGATACTTGTGATGACCTTGACGGCGCCACCGCATAGGTCACAGGTCGATATATCGATATCGCCTAAAGCGCCGTGTTTGGTGACTAATCGTTTCTTATAGCTTCAGGCATTTCAAATAAAAAAAGCTCAAAAAACCAGTTAAATGAATCCACATATTGTGCCCGTAATAAACAATAAATTAAACTTGGTGGCATAAATTTAATTACACTAGCCTCAACACTATCTAATCTATTGCAGCGATCGGAAAATACCATGAAAGCACTAGTCAAATCTCAGCCCGAAGCGGGTATTTGGATGCAGCAGGAGCCGGAACCCGAGATGGGTATTAACGACGTCCTGATTAAGGTTAAAAAAACTCCGATTTGCGGTACCGACATCCATATCTACAACTGGGACGAATGGGCGCAAAAAACCATTCCGGTACCGATGGTGGTAGGCCATGAGTTTGTCGGTGAAATCGTCGATGTCGGTACCAATGTGAATGATTTCAAAGCGGGGCAACTGGTTTCCGGCGAGGGTCATGTAGTCTGTGGTCGCTGCCGCAATTGCATGGCAGGGCGTCGGCAGATGTGTGCACATACCAGCGGCGTCGGGGTGAATCGTACCGGCGCGTTTGCCGAGTACATCAGCTTACCGATGTCCAATGTCTGGGTGCATAATCCCGGCATCGATCCACGAGTGGCGTCAATTTTTGATCCATTTGGCAATGCAACTCATGCCGCGTTGCAGTTTGAATTGCTGGGCGAAGATATATTGATTACCGGTGCCGGA
Organism: Pseudomonadota bacterium; assembly: GCA_022566015.1. Classification (GTDB taxonomy): domain Bacteria; phylum Pseudomonadota; class Gammaproteobacteria. The sequence goes on from JADFJT010000022.1 coordinate 24,400, forward strand.
CCTATCGGATGCATGGCGGTTGCGATCTGTAAACACGCCGGCGCCAGGCATGTGGTGATTACCGACATAAATCCTTTTCGCCTTGAGCTGGCGAACAAAATGGGAGCCACACGCACGGTCGATGTGTCACAAGAATCTCTCACCGAAGTGATGGCCGAGCTGGGTATGAAAGAAGGTTTTGATGTCGGCCTGGAAATGTCCGGTAGCGAAGCCGCATTTAATCAAATGCTCGCCAACCTGTCGCATGGCGGCAAGATATCGATGCTCGGATTGCCCTCCAACGATATGCGCATTGACTGGAATTGTGTGGTTTTTAATATGCTGACGATTAAGGGAATCTATGGGCGTGAAATGTATGAAACCTGGTACAAGATGTCGGTGATGATTGAAAATGGCCTCGATCTATTGCCGATAATCACCCACGAGTATGACATCGATGATTTTCAGCAGGGTTTCGATATGATGCGCTCCGGCCAATCGGGTAAAGTGATCCTGAACTGGGAATAAGAGGAAATAGTTTTAAATGTACGGTGAATTTAAAAATCATCTGGAGCAACAGCTCGACGAAATTGAGCAACAGGGTTTAACCAGATCCGAACGCATATTGCAATCTGCGCAGGGAAAAAGCATACGCGTGAAAAGTGGCCAGGTATTGAACCTGTGTGCAAATAATTATCTCGGCCTTGCGCAACATCCTGATATCACCGCAGCCGCCAAAGCCAGTCTCGATCGCTGGGGTTACGGCCTCGCATCGGTACGTTTTATCTGTGGTACCCAGTCGATTCATAAAGAGCTGGAAAATAAACTTTCAGATTTTCTCGGTATGCAAGACACAATATTGTATCCCTCCTGCTTTGACGCCAATGGAGGCCTGTTCGAAACCTTACTCGGCGCCGAAGATGCGGTTATCTCTGACGAGCTCAATCATGCATCCATCATCGACGGCGTACGCTTATGCAAAGCAAAACGCTATCGCTACAAAAATAACGATATGACCGATCTGGAATCAAAATTAATCGAAGCTGACAAGGCTGGGGTCCGTTTCAAACTGATCACAACCGACGGTGTATTCTCGATGGATGGTTATATCGCCCAGCTCGACAAAATTTGTGATCTGGCAGATCAATACAATGCGCTAGTACATTTTGACGATAGCCATGCGGTCGGCTTCGTCGGCAAGCAGGGACGCGGCACGCACGAGCTATGCGGCTGCATGGAGCGTGTCGATATTACCACCGGCACCCTGGGCAAGGCGCTCGGCGGTGCCAGTGGTGGATACACCAGTGGACGCAAGGAAATAATCGCGTTGCTGAGGCAACGCTCACGGCCCTACTTGTTTTCCAATTCAGTCGCCCCACCCGTTGTTGCCGGCGCCATCAAAGCACTCGATCTTTTGGCCGATTCCACCGAGCTGCGCGACCGCCTGGAAAGCAATACACAGTTTTTCCGTGAAGGTATTCAAAAAATAGGGCTAAGCGTGCTGCAAGGCGTGCACCCGATCGTACCAATTATGCTATACGATGCCCAGCTCGCATCCCGTTACGCAAATTTGATGCTTGAAAAAGGCGTGTATGTCATCCCCTTCTGCTATCCCGTGGTACCGAAAGGAAAAGCCCGAATCCGCACCCAAATCTCTGCCGCGCATTCGACGGCGGATTTGCAAAATGCACTAGATGCTTTTGCAGCGGTTAAACGTGAGCTTGGTGATTAATTGATTGAAGTTAATTTAGTTGTTGAGCATTAATTCGCACACTAGATCTCCCGGTACTTCGTAGCAAGTGTAGAGTAAATGCGCGAAAACATCCCAGTCAAAATATCTATAATTCCGTGTAATTTCGATACATGATTTGCTAAATCCATCTTCAACCCGATCAAATACCAACGGTAGCAATTAATCATGCACTGGCATAAACAACGCGAACGATTCCGCGCCCACCTGGATGGCAATAAATGTGCCCATAACTATCAGGGGCTTTTTTTATGTCTGGTGGTTGCCGATAGACGATGACCTGCTATCTGATGGTAGGTTTCCAGCTGCGCTGGATACACCCCTATGGGGATAATCGCCAGGTTTTATATGTCGGAAAGAAAAAAATTATTCGCCACGCGACGGATAGAAATTCTACTTCTGAGATCAACTATTTATAGGGATGTTTACCCCCGTTCGATCTCCCTCTGGTTGCGCCTTTCACGCCCGCTGCTCCCATGCCGACAACCTGTGCAGGGCGCAGCTTCCGGATTCCAGGCAGATCGGTGAAAATCATATGATCGCCTGCCACCATGCCGAGGCACTGTTCTGATTCTCTGAAAACGAAAAAGCCACATCGCGATGCGGTGTGTGTCCATAGACAGGTAATAACGTGGCTTAGCTGCATTCCTGTTCCAGTAATGCAAGGTAGAATTGTTGTAGCGACTCGACCATTGGCCCTCGTCCTCCATCGCCAATGTTACGACCGTCGATTGTGCTTACCGGGGCGACACCAGCAAAGGTACCGGTGACAAAAGCTTCGTCGGCACTGTACACATCGGTGAGGCTGAAGTTTTTCTGAAATACCGGGATATCATTTTGTTCGCATAGCCGAATTACCAGGCCACGGGTGATGCCGTCGAGACAGTAATCGCCGCTCGATGTCCAGACTTCGCCCTTTTTGACGATGAAGAAATGGGTTGAATTGCAAGTCGCGACAAACCCATGCGGGTCGAGCATCAGGGCTTCATCAGCACCCGCTTTGGTAGCCTGGATACAGGCGGTAATACAATTCAGTTTGGAGAGGCTATTGAGCTTCGGATCCTGAACATCGGGGTATCCCCGTCTTACGTGAACGGTAAACAGTTTAATTCCGTTGGTAACAGTATCCGGTAGCGCTATCTTGTACTCGGGAATAATCACGATAGTCGGCGGGCTGATCGTCATGCGGGGATCCTGGTAAGGCGTTGCCTTGATCCCGCGCGACACCATCAGGCGAATGTGCACCCCGTCCTGCATATCATTTTGCTTAAGCACATGGTATAGACGCTCGCCGAGTTGTTGCGGTGATACTGGCATATCCATGTCGAGCGCTTTCGCGCCACCGTACAGGCGTTCGAGGTGCTGGTCGAGAAACGCGATCTTGCCATGATGGACCCGTAAGCCTTCCCAGACGCCGTCGCCGAGAATAAACCCACTGTCAAAAACTGATATGACTGCCTTATCCCTGGGGAAGAGTTCGCCGTTGATATCGATCAGGATCGATGCGTTACGAGGGTCATCCCGGTATTCGTGCGTACCTTTCATTAACCTACTCCTTCAAACTCTTATTCATCTGCACAGCCGAGATCGAAATCTACGCCCATGCTACTGACAGTTAAATGCATGCGCCCGTCGCGTTCGATTGTTTCTGCCATATTAGCCAAATCGAAGAAGGCGGTGCGACTGATCAAAGCATCCAGCCCATCGCGGAAATGGATATAGGGTCGAGGCTTTCCGGTTGCTGCGTCGATCTCTACCCGGATTAGATGCTGGCTATCGGCTACGATTTTGTCCCCGAAATTGGTAGTGAATACCAGGGCCTGCTGCCCATTCTCGTTGTAAGTCTCCAGCATGGTCGCGACAAACGGTGCGTCGTCCACATGGATACTTAATTTTTCAGTGGGTGTGAGTAGATAATACTTATCTTCCTCTTTGCGCAATACACTGGCAAACAACCTGGTCAAAGACTCGCGCCGAAACGCCCGACCCTCGTGGTACCAGGTGCCATCTGACGCGATACGAATATCGATAACGCCGCTGTGACTGGGTTGCCAGTCCTTGCGCGCCAGGCTGGATGATTCGGCCTGCTCGATATTTCGCAGTAACTGGTTCAGTTCAGACATGGCGCAATGATGTTTTGCCTGCTGGAATGTGTCAAGTGGGGACTTGCCTCCCGTCTGGAGAGCGTAACCACCGGTACGCTATTACAGGAACCTCGTGAACTCGCGCACCGTGTCGAATACAATGCGGTTATTGTCGATTTGGGCAGCTTAAGATGGATTTTAATTAGATATGCTGGTAATCAGTCGCTAGTGCTTACAGCCCTGTCGTGTAGGTACTTCCCAAAGGTATAGGCAGGGGATAAGATAAGCGCGTTTCAAGCCATAAACGGCCTGTTCGACAAAATTGTCAGACAGGTTGAATTTTAGCATCATGATACAGTTCAATGCGCAGAATTGTAGTAAAGCCTAGTAGGGCCCCTATGTCCATAGCAGAAAATAAATCCCAGTTCACCGATCATCGTCGCAAACGAAATCGCGGAAAGACCAAGGGCCGAATTGTCGACCTCAATGCCTTGCTGGAAATCCAGTCATTGTTGGGCGACGAATCGCGCGCCAAAGATTTGCTGATCGAGCACCTGCACAGGATTCAGGATAGATACGGCCACCTGTCTGCCGCGCACCTGGTGGCGCTTGCCCGTGAAATGAAGCTGGCCCCGGCCGAGGTTTACGAGGTTGCCAGTTTTTATCACCACTTCGACGTGGTGAAGGAAAATGATAGCGCGCCGCCAGCGTTGACCGTGCGTGTGTGCGAATCGGTCAGTTGCGAAATGGCCGGTGCCGAGGATTTGATCGCGGCACTCGAATCATCGCTCGGGAATGGAGTGCGTGTGCAGCGCGTTCCCTGCGTCGGTCGCTGCGACAAGGCGCCGGTGGCCGTGGTCGGGCAGAATACGATCGATAATGCGCAGTACGATACAGTAAAAGCAGCCATCGATGTAGGCGCAGTTACGCAGTCGATGCCGACTGACAGCATCGATTTTACAGCTTACCAGGCTGACGGGGGTTATGCGCTTTACGACAGGCTAATCGCTGGAGAAACCACCGGCGACGCGATTATTGCGGTGCTGGATGGCTCCGCATTACGAGGCCTTGGTGGTGCCGGTTTTCCAGTCGGACGAAAATGGGGTATTTTGCGCGATCAACCCGCCCCACGCGTGATGGCAATCAATATCGACGAAGGTGAGCCGGGAACCTTTAAAGACCGTTTTTATATGCTCGCGGATCCGCACCGATTCCTGGAGGGTATGCTGATTGCGGCTAAGGTGATCGGTATCGATGAATGTTATATTTATGTGCGCGACGAGTATCCTTCTGTAAGCGAGATTCTTCGAATCGCGATTGAAGAGCTGCAAAATAAGTCGGGTTACGAGCTACCCAAAATGGAATTACGTCGCGGTGCAGGTGCTTATATCTGTGGCGAAGAATCGGCCATGATCGAATCGATCGAAGGCAAACGCGGCATGCCACGCCTGCGTCCGCCCTACGTGGCGCAGGTTGGTCTATTTGGTCTTCCGACGCTCGAACATAATTGCGAGACCCTTTTCTGGGTGCGTGACGTGATCGAAAAAGGAAGCGACTGGTTTGATTCGCAGGGTCGAAATGGCCGCAAAGGTTTGCGCAGTTTTTCGGTCTCTGGGCGAGTAAAAATTCCTGGCGTTCATCTGGCGCCGGCGGGCATCACGATCAACGAGCTGATCGACGAATTTTGCGGGGGAATGCTCGATGGACATGTATTTTACGGGTATTTTCCGGGTGGTGCTTCGGGTGGCATCTTGCCCGCCTCGCTGGGCGATATACCGCTCGATTTTGATACCCTGCAAGCCTACGATTGTTTCATCGGTTCGGCCGCGGTGATCGTGTTATCCGACCAGGATAGTGCCAAACAGGCGGCACTCAATTCGATGAAATTCTTCGCGCACGAGTCCTGTGGACAATGCACGCCCTGTCGCGTCGGTACCGAAAAAGCGGTTAGCATCATGGAAACGGGTCATTGGGATATCGACCAGCTCAATGATTTATCCACGGTAATGGTCGATGCCTCAATCTGCGGCCTGGGGCAGGCGGCGCCGAATCCGATGCTGTCGGTAATCAAATATTTTGCGCATGAACTGGAGGAAACCAAATAATGTGTACCTCGATAAATGCACTTTCCCCACGATTGCCGCGTCAGTACCGTGCTGGTGCGCCAGCCCGGTCAATCCTCATGTATTCCCGTATACACTACGGTTCTCCGCGCGGTGCTTCCTTGCTCTCGCGCAAAAATTGCTATTTCTCGAGGTGCCCATAATGGCTGCTAACCCAGATACTCTTTTTGAAACCATTCCATTCACGTTGAATGGCCAAAATATAGAGGCGCTTGCCGGCGAGACCATAAT
>JADFJT010000118.1 GCA_022566015.1 Pseudomonadota bacterium
CATCGGCAATCCCTCTTTCAGACTATTTCTGGAATCCTTAATGAGCTGTATTGCAGGCATATCATTCCCGGTAAAAAATTCTAGCGGTATTATAATATAGGATAGAATATGGAATAGCATAGACCGCGACTGCAGCCGGCTCTATGTTTCTCTCGTGAACAGCCAAAGTACCTACTATGATGGATCGACAATTTCACCAACGAATAATTGAGCAAGTCCGATAGCACGCATTCTCTACATTACTGGTGATAAAGAGGCCTCGATCCAATTATTGGCCGCGATGAAGAAACACGGCCATGCTCTTGAAATCGCCTCCACCGCCGCGCAAGGTCTGGCGATGCATGCCACCGAATCCTATGAAGTGGTGATTCATGATTTCCAGTTACCCGACATGCCCGGGATCGATGTCTGCAAAATGTTTTTACTCGACGAACCAGGGCTCCCTATTGGTATAGTCACCCCAAAAGACGATCAGAAATTAATGGGCGAAGCTATGGACATAGGTATATCCCAGTATCTAGTCAAGGACGACCAGGCTGATTATCTGGAAATTCTTCCGAATATCGTTTCAAATCTGGTACACCGGGCCAGAGCACGGAAACCATCACGATTAACCGGGAAAGCCTTGCAGACCGCCAAGGCGCGAGAAAAGGAACTGAATGAGGCAAGAGGACTGTTCAACACTCTGGCACAGGAAGCTCCTATCGGTATCTTCTATTCCGGATCTGACGGCATTTCAAATGATGCGCACTAGCATCATCGATACGGGTTTTGGAATCCATAAAGACTACCACAGCGAGGTTTTTGAAGCCTTCGATCGTCTTGGGCGGGAAGCCATGACGATAGAGGGAACTGGCATAGGATTAGCGATATCCAGGCAACTGATTGAATTGATGGGTGGCCGGATTGGATTTACTTCTGTAGTTAACAAGGGAAGTACCTTCTGGATTGACGTACCTTTGGCAGACCTGGAAAATTCGTGACCACCAAACTCGGCCTCATTAGTGATGTCCATAGCAGCCCTGTTCCATTAAAACAAGCGCTGGATATATTCGACAGAGAAAACGTCTCGAATATTATTTGTGCTGGTGATATCTCTGGATATTATGAAACACTAGAGCAGACTATCGACCTGCTCATTCAGAGTAACTGCAAATCAATTGTCGGCAATCACGATCAGGCCTACCTTGAATCCTACCCTCAACTTATAGATCAGGCAGAGCTCCGCTTCCTGAAGGGATTACCGCAAACACTTGAATTTGAGATTGAGGAAATACGAGTCTTCGTGGTGCACGCCCATCCCCCATCATCTCAACATGGTGGAATAAGGCTCCTCGATCAAAGCGGTGAAATTATTCAGCAAAGGAAAGACCACTGGCACAACGAACTGAAAGATTTCGATTACGATATTTTAATCGTTGGGCATACCCACCAGGTTTTTGCCGAACGACTCGGTAATGTTTTCGTGATTAATCCCGGCAGCACGCAATTCAACCACAGTTGTATGATCCTGTCCTTACCCGAATTGACGGTGAAAATTTTTTCACTGGGAAACAGTGTCATAATTAAATGCTGGAATTTCAGTATGTTAACCGCCCCACCTGTACCTGAGTAAGCAGACCAGGAAAAAGTAACCAGGATGATGAAATCCGCTCAGGGCTACATTTTCAAAGATTTAGTTTTAATCGGTGGCGGACATAGCCACGTAGCGGTATTGAAAAGCTTTGGCATGAAGCCAATACCCGGCGTGCGCCTGACATTAATTGCCAAAGATGTGCAGACGCCCTACTCCGGCATGTTGCCTGGTTACGTCGCCGGACACTATAGCTTCGATGAAACCCATATCGATTTACGACCTCTATGCCAGTTTGCCTCGTCCAGGCTTTACCATGACGAGGCAGTACGAATTGATACTGTCAACAAACAGGTAATATGCGCAAATAGACCTCCGGTAAGCTACGATTTACTGTCTATTAATATCGGTTCACGTCCAGAAATAGCCGGCGTGCCCGGTGCCCTGGAATTCAGCATACCGGTAAAGCCAATCAGTCGTTTTTTTAGCCGCTGGCAACAATTGTCCGAGCGAGTGCTGAAAAAAAAAGGGCCTCATCGAATTGCCGTGGTGGGCGCTGGTGCGGCCGGGGTTGAAATTTTACTGGCGATTCAATTTCGATTTCAAGCACTACTCGAGCTGCATCAACACAAGACCGAACAGCTGGAATTTCATTTAATTAGTAATACTGATCGCATCATGCCGACGTTTCCAGCAGGCGTGGCACGACGTTTCGAACGTATTCTTAGCCAACGAAGTGTACAGGTGCACTGCGGTGCTGCAGCGACACGTGTTTATGACGGCGGTCTTGAATTAAGTAACGGTAAGCAGTTATCGCTAGATGAAATTCTGTGGGCAACAGGCGCGAGCGCACCAACCTGGCCAGGGGAGTCAGCAATAGATGTCGATGATACTGGCTTTATCACGGTTAACGACAATCTGCAATCGACCTCTCACGCCGATATTTTTGCCGCCGGCGATATAGTCCATGTAATCGATTACCCGCGCCCTAAAGCCGGGGTTTTCGCAGTGCGCCAGGGCAAGCCGCTGACCCACAACTTGCGCCGAACACTATTGAATCTTCCGCTAAAAACATTTGCACCGCAAAAAACACCGCTGGCGCTGATCACCACTGGTGATAAGTATGTAATTGCAAGCAAGGCAAGATGGCATTTCGAAGGTGCGAAGCTGTGGTTATGGAAAGACTGGATCGACCGGCAGTGGATGCAGAAATATACCGATCTGCCCGAGATGTCCGATGACGAGAATACCAGGATTGATCACGGACTGGCCGATCGACAGACTTTAAAGGAAATTTCAACGAACGCGATGCGTTGTGGTGGTTGCGGTGCAAAAGTCGGTGCTAATGTGTTAAGTCGCGTGATATCTGAACTCAAGCCGGCGCCACGTGATGATATTTTGATCGGTCTGCACGAATCCGAGGATGCAGCGGTGGTTGAGGTTCCCCCTGGTAAAGTGATGGTACATACAGTCGATTATTTTCGCTCGTTTATCGACGACCCTTATATTTTTGGTCAAGTTGCCGCCCATCACAGTCTCAGCGATATTTTTGCAATGGGTGCCGAGCCGCAGTCAGCGCTAGCGATAGCTACCCTGCCCTTCGGTATCGAGGTAAAAATCGAAGATACGCTCAGACAGCTCATGTCTGGTGCATTACTCGTTTTAAACGATGCTAACACAGCCCTGGTAGGCGGCCACACCAGCGAAGGTGCTGAACTGGCATTGGGGTTTTCGGTGAATGGCATCGCAGATCAGGGGCAACTAATGTCCAAAACCGGCATGCAGATTGATGATGTCCTGATTTTAACCAAAGCACTAGGGACCGGCACACTATTCGCAGCCGATATGCGCCACAGGGCAAAAGGCCAATGGATAGAAGCAGCCCTGGAGTCGATGCTACAATCCAACCGCCTCGCTGCCAAATATCTGTACGCACATGGCGCAACCGCCTGTACCGATATCACCGGGTTCGGGTTATTAGGTCATATGCTTGAAATGATTCGACCCTCGGGTGTCGATGTCGAAATAGATTTGCTGGCGTTACCCTTGATTGAAGGCGCATTAGAAACCGTACAAATGGGTATATTTAGTTCCTTACAAAACACAAATCTGCAATCTCACCAGGCAATTTTCAACCGGCAGGAAGCCGAGACTAGCGCGCTATACCCATTGGTGTTTGATCCGCAAACTTCGGGCGGACTTTTAGCCAGTGTACCCGCCGAGAAGGCTGATAAATGTTTGCTGGCATTGCATCAGTCCGGTTATTTGCTGGCAGCTATTATCGGCCGAGTCAAAGCTGAAAGTGAACAGGTGAAACCGGTGACATTGCTCGGGTAATGGCAAAAATTATCTTCTATGGCGATGTTTAATGCCGCGAGGTTTATGTCCACGCGCATTATCACCGGAGCGCTGCCCATCCCTATGCCCCATTTTAGATTTTTTAGGTTTATTCGTTCTTGAAGTTCGTTGATTTATTCTGGATTCTGGTAGGTCGTGAACCGGCTCAAAACCATCGACTAATTTTCGATCTAACTGTCGATTTAGCAATTTTTCTATATCCGTGAGCTGTTTAATCTCGTCGGCGCAGACCAACGAAATAGCCTGTCCACTGGCACCTGCCCGCCCGGTACGTCCTATTCGGTGGATATAGTCTTCAGGCACATTGGGTAAGTCGAAATTGACTACTAGTGGCAATTGATTTATATCCAGTCCTCTGGCCGCAATATCAGTGGCCACCAACACACGTATAGAACCGGACTTAAAATTCGCCAGGGCTTTTGTCCTTGCAGCCTGGCTTTTATTACCATGAATTGCCACAGCGTTAATCCCGCTGCTTTCCAGGTGACGTGTGAGTCGGTTAGCACCGTGTTTAGTGCGGCTGAAAACCAGCACTTGCGGCCACTGTTTTTCCTGGATCAGATGAGTAAGCAATGCTGATTTCTTTGCCTTATCGACTGGGCAAATTTGCTGTTCCACAGAATCCACGGTGGTATTACGGGGGCTCACTGAAATTTCAATGGGGTTATGGACCAGGCCTTTGGCCAGGTTACGGATATCGTTTGAAAAGGTTGCAGAGAACATCAAGTTCTGGCGACGCCGGGGTAGCAGAGCTAAAATTTTGCGGATGTCGTGAATGAAACCCATATCCAGCATACGATCGGCTTCATCTAATACCAACACTTCAAGCTGCTTGAATTTAACCGCATTTTGGTTGTATAAATCGAGCAATCGCCCAGGAGTTGCAACCAGCACGTCGACCCCCTTACGAAGTTTCATCATCTGGGGGTTAATTTTTACTCCGCCAAAAACTACTGCCGAACGTAATGGTAAGTGCTTACCATAGGTCACCGCACTCGCCTCTACCTGGGCAGCTAACTCGCGAGTTGGTGTCAGAACTAAGGCCCTTACCTGGTTCGGCCGAGCTCGCTCACCGTTGGATAAAATTTCAAGAATTGGCAGGATAAAACCCGCTGTTTTACCTGTGCCAGTCTGCGCCGCACCCATTACATCTTTACCGTCGAGCACCGCAGGAATAGCCTGAACCTGAATCGGCGTAGGCGTACTGTAACCAGCCTCGGCGACTGCTTCGAGTAAAGGTGGTGATAATCCGAGCGAACTAAAACTCACAAGTTTGATCTCCTGATTTTTGTGTTATCCAAATGGAAGCCCCGTACTGTAATTCTACGAAGCTATTAAAATTAATGCCTGGTAATGGTTCGAACTTTGACGAAGTTTTAAGCCAGTTATTTGGTATGACTGTTATCACTCTCAATCTGCTTTCACAGGGGAAGACCCCACATTATCACTTCTCTACAAAAGCACGTTCAATAACATATTCCCCAATATCACTTCTCCGAGTTTCCGTAAAACCCAGATCGTTCAGTATCTTAGTCAATTTTTTCAGCATACCTGGGCTCCCACATAACATGAAGCGATCATCTAATACATTCAGGGTTGGCATACCTACATCTTCCATCAATTTGCCTGATTCAAGCAGGCTGGTTATACGACCATAGTTTCTATAGGGCTCTCTCGTAACCGCTGGATAGTAAATCAGCTTTTCTTTTACGCTCTCACCAAAATATTCATTGTGCTTGAGCTCATGGGTAATTAAATTCTGATAAGTCAATTCGTTGATATAGCGACAACCGTGAACCAGAATGACTTTCTCAAAATTGTCGTAAATCTCTGGATCTTTTATAATCGATAAAAATGGTGCCAGTCCTGTCCCGGTGCTCAGCAGGTAAAGGCGCTTGCCTGGTTTCAGCCGGTCCCACAATAATGTTCCGGTAGGTTTCTTGCTTACCAGCAAATAATCACCCTCTTTGATATGCTGCAGGCGAGACGTAAGGGCTCCCTCCTGAACCTTAATGCTATAAAATTCCAGGTGATCTTCATAAGTTGAACTAGCCATACTATAAGCACGCATAAGCGGTTTACCATCTAATTCGATCCCTATCATCGCAAATTCACCATTGCGAAAACGTAAGGAACGGTTTCTGGTAGTTTTAATGGAAAATAGAGTATCCGACCAGTGATGGACCTCTATTACTTTTTCTCTGTGTATCTCGGTCATTAATTCTTCCTGTTATCGATTCCAGCCTAAGGGAGCCTTTGATTAAAATTTATTTTGCCTGTTCCAGAATCTCCGGCTTCGAAAAGGTCGAATGCCTGGTCGATTTCTAAGCTTTGGCTCGTGTTGAAATTTTCAAGTATCACGGCCTTATCAAATCCACAGGACAATAATGCGGGAAATTGATCAGGCAATAAATCCCCGACAACTGTCAGGCTACCGGTATACCCGAGTAAGCGGATTTGCCTGCCTATGCTAAAAATTCGGCCATCATTAAAGTCAACTGAAGTAACCACTATTCGGTTTAATTTATTCAGCGGCCCGTTTAATAATCCTGTCGGGGAATCGGCAGAAAGAACGAGTACCCTGGCCTGGATTTCATTAATTTCGTTACCCTGATTAAACGCGTTCCACTCGATAATCGTGATAATACGGTCGGAAAAATCGAAGTTATCCATATACCGCCTGCCTGAAAGAATCGATACCAATTCGGTCCAGAGTGGTCAAAAAGTGCTCATGCTGGTCTAATCTTTTACCAAGATAATGACGAATAATTACCTCGACAGTGTCTGCGATCGAATCCCGGTCAACTGCTGGACCCAGTCGTTCACCGATTTTCAGACTTTGATCCGCTCGCCCTCCCAGTGTTATCTGAAACCATTCCTGACCTTTCTTATCGACGCCTAATATACCGATATGACCAATATGATGGTGACCACAAGCATTTACGCAACCGGAAATTTTGATTTGAATATCGCCCAGGGCCTGTAATTCTACGGGATCCATAAATCTGCTTTGAATTTCATGCGCGATCGGTATAGACGTAGTACTTGCGAGACTGCAATACTCGAAACCAGGGCAGCAAATAATATCCTGCACAGTGTTAATATTGGCCACGGACATATTGGTATTGGACAGGGCTTTCCAAACCTGAACAAGATTAGAACGATGAACCAGGGGAAGAAGCAGATTTTGAGTATGGGTAGTTCGTATCAGACCCTCACTATACTTGTCAGCTAATTTAGCTACGATACGCATTTCAGCAGCAGTAATATCCCCCGGTGCCCGATCGGGGTGTTTGAGAGAGAGGTAAATGGATTTGTAATCCCTGAATTTCGTACTCAGGGTGTTTTTTTTCAACCACCTCGCATAATTTTCATGCTGGTCACTTTCCAGGCTATGGCCGTTTAATTTTATTGAATCAGGCAGCACTGGTTTAAAACGGCTTTTTATGGTCGATAGGTCAGCGGTTTTATGCCCCAGCAAATCAGTATTCAAGTTCTTGAACACATGATCAACTTCCGATTTAAAGACTTCGATACCTATACTTTTCACCAAAATCTTGATGCGCGCTTTATACTTATTATCTCGCCGCCCTTTAAGATTGTAGACTCGGAGAATGGCTTCGAGATAAGGCAATAAATCCGATTCAGGAAGAAAGGGTTCTATCAGGCTGCCTACAATAGGTGTGCGGCCCTGCCCACCACCCACATAAACTTCGAATCCGGTTTCTCCTTTTTTATTCCGCAACAATCTCAGTCCAATATCGTGAGCTAAAATAGCGGCCCGGTCAGTCGATGACCCAGTAAAAGCAATTTTAAATTTTCGCGGCAAGTATAGAAATTCTGGATGCAAAGTAGCCCATTGCCGTACCAGTTCACACCAGGGGCGCGGGTCTTCTACTTCGTTTAAATCAATTCCAGCCAAATGATCACAGGTAATATTTCTTATGCAGTTACCACTGGTCTGGATCGCATGCATCTGAACCTCAGCCAATTTTTCAAGAATATCCGGCACCTGCTCTAATTTTAACCAGTTAAACTGGATATTCTGCCTGGTCGTGATATGGCCGAAACCCCTGTCGTAGGATTCGGCAATATCAGCAAGCATGCGTAGTTGGCTGGAGCTTAACTCTCCATAAGGTATTGAAATTCTCAACATCGGCGCATACCGCTGTATGTAGAGCCCATTCATCAGGCGCAGGGGGCGGAATTGTTCTTCGCTTAATTCTCCAGTTAAAAATATTAATTGGACAATACGCTAAGTTTGTTAATAAGAGGTCGGAAAATTAATAATTTTTAAGCAATAAAAGTATTATGGAAGTAACATTAGCAACAGCAGGGGTTATTGCTCTTATTACTGCTTTGATTCAGGTTGGTAAAGGACTTGGATTGCCTTCAAAATACGCACCATTGGCGGCGATTGTTTTTGGAGTGGGAATTGCGGTTTCCACAGCAGAAATAATTACTGCATCACTTGCAATTAGCGGAGTAGCGACAGGGCTATCTGCGATTGGCTTATATGCAGTTGGAGGTAAGGGAGTGTTGAAAACTCTTTCTGGTAGTAAATAACAATAAAAGATTAAGTGTCAGGGAAACCCGTTTTTTTTGGCGGGTTTTTCTTTGCGTGTGGATAAACTATTATAT
>JADFJT010000023.1 GCA_022566015.1 Pseudomonadota bacterium
TGCCAATATTGGAAGATGGCCATGGCCCCGTGATTTGCATGCGGAATTGATCGGTAAACTCTCTCGGGGGGGTGCCAAAGTTGTCGGTCTGACGGTGTTTTTTCTCGAACCTCAAATCGACTCTGGCGCCTTGTTTATCCGGGATCTAATCGAGTTTATTTCTAACGCCAGCTTTAACCAGGTACCCGCCGATGTTGATACATTAGCGAATATGCTGGAAAAAGAAGTGAGCAATAAAGCGGTCGCAGATATACTCGACTTTTATATACAATCGACCCTGCATACGCGTCTAAGCCAGGATATAGGAACCCTGAAATCTCGCCTGATGGATGCCAATCAATCGCTCAACACGGACGCCAAATTAGGAGAAAGCTTTGCCTCAGCTAAAAATGTTATCCTGGCAATGCCCTTTATCCTCGGAATACCCCGTGGAAATCCGGATCGGGAATTGCCCGATTATGTGCTCAAAAACTCGCTCAACCAGATTCGAGATCGCGTATTCGCTCAAAATCGGGGACTTTTACCGATTACCAGCGTGGACGCAATACCGCCGATACCTGAAGTCGGGCCATTTGCGTCGGCTATCGGCCATATTAATGCAGTACTCGACATAGACGGTGGCATACGCTCGGAACCCCTGGTACTGCAGCATTATGATCGATTTTATCCCTCGATCTCTCTTCAAATAGCGGCGAAAAGCCTTAATTTGGACAGTAACGATATTGTCGTCAACCTGGCCGAAAGTATCGAACTCGGAAGTTTGGTAATAAAAACCGATACGCAATTGCAAATGAATACATTCTTTTACTCCGATAATGAGGGTGTACCCGCGTTTCAAATTGACTCGTTTTATGATGTTTTTAGCGGAAAAATACCGCTCGAAAAATACCGCGATAAAATCGTGCTGATTGGTGCAACCGCTACCGGAGTCGGCAGCACTCAGGTCACTCCAATTGACGCAGCAATGCCGCCTGTACTCACTCTTGCCCACTCGGTATCGAGTATTTTAAACGAAGATTTTTTCATCGTCCCGGAGTGGGAAATATGGTCACGGCTGGGCGCTTTTTTATTCATAGGTTTATATTTAATGTTGGTCATGCCGAAATTAAAGGTGGCGACGGCAGCGGTGCTTACGCTGACCTTGCTGACGATGTTATTCACCACGCATTATGTACTCATGACCTCAAATGCCATCTGGATACAACTGATGAACCCTGCTGTGCTATTAATTTTTGGGCATTTGCTGATTACCACGAAACGCTTTTTGGTCGCCGAGCGCGGAAAGGCTCGATCGGACGACGAATCGTCCGAAAGCAACCGTATGCTCGGAATCGCGTACCAAAGCCAGGGCCAACTAGATATGGCGTTCGAGAAATTTCGTAAGTGCCCATTGGACGAGCCCGTGATGGACGCTCTATACAATCTTGCACTGGACTTCGAACGGAAGCGACAATTCAACAAGGCCAGCAGTATTTACCAGTATATGGCTAAATACGACAATAAGTTCCGTGACATCAAATCTCGCATGACGCGCACGCAGGCAATGGAAGAAACTGTAATGCTCGGTGCAGCTGGTGTTGGCACCGGAGAAACCCTGCTGCTCGGAGGTGATGGCCTGGAAAAACCGATGCTGGGTCGCTACGAATTGGAAAAAGAAATCGGCAAGGGTGCCATGGGTAAGGTCTATCTGGGTAGGGACCCGAAAATTGGCCGTGTGGTTGCGATCAAAACCATGGCCATATCGCAAGAATTTGAGGAAGACGAGGTAGAAGAAGTGATGGAGCGTTTTTTCCGCGAAGCTGAAACTGCGGGTCGCCTGAGTCATCCTTATATTGTCACTATTTACGACGCCGGGGAAGAACACGATCTGGCTTATATTGCGATGGAATTTTTAAAAGGACATGATTTGGCGCGCTATACCAAACCCGATAAATTACTTAGAGCGAAAAAAGCTCTTAGCATTGTTCAGCGCACCGCAGAAGGTCTGGCCTACGCGCATCAACAAAACATTGTTCACCGTGATATAAAACCAGCCAATATCATGTACGATCCAGAAACGGACACTATTAAAATTACTGATTTTGGCATAGCTCGAATAACCGATTTGAGTAAGACTAAAACCGGTATGGTACTAGGCACACCCTCTTATATGTCGCCCGAGCAGCTGGCTGGCAAAAAGATTGACGGACGTTCCGATTTGTTTTCTCTCGGTGTTATGTTGTTCCAGCTTCTGTCAGGTTCGCTACCCTTTCAAGCAGATTCAATGGCAAGCCTGATGTTTAAGATTGCAAACGAAGAAGCGCCTGACATTAGAACTATTCGCGCTGATATCCCCGTACAATTATCATCTATAATCAACAAAGCGCTGTCAAAAGAAATTGATCAGCGATACCAGAATGGAACCGAGTTAGCGAACGATTTAAAAAGTTTTATGGCTACTATAAAATAATCCGTTAGATGAACCTGCAACACAAAATAAGCATTCTAGGTCTCACTGATGTTGGTATTGTGCGCAAAAAAAACGAAGACACGATTGGCTACGATAGTGCGCTCGGACTGGTAGTTCTGGCTGACGGAATGGGTGGACACCGCGGTGGTGAAGTTGCCAGTAGTTTAACTGTCGAGTCCATCATAGATACCATGCAAAAACAACTGCCTGCAATCGATGTCCATCAGACTGATTCGGTCAGTGGGTTTTCGTTGGTATCGATTTGCGTCCAGAACGCGATCGACCAGGCCAACGATCTGGTTTTTAAAACTTCCGAAGCCAATCCGGCAAACAGGGGTATGGGCACTACTATTGTAGTACTCCAGTTCTACAATAACACGATTTCGCTGGCCCACATCGGAGATTCCCGTTGTTATCGTTTTCGGGCAGATACTCTCGATCAGCTGACCAGGGATCATTCATTATTGCAGGAATTAATCGACCGTGGCTTCTATACCCCGGCCGAGGCTCGTCATTCGATGAATAAGAACCTGGTAACGCGTGCTCTGGGCATAGATCCAGTGGTAACACCGGATATTCAGGAAGAAATTGTACTAAAAAACGATATTTTTCTGCTATGTTCTGATGGGCTGACCGATTTGGTCGAAGATGAAGATATATGCTTAACTATTAAGCAATTTAGTGATAATCTAGAAGAAGCCGCCAAGCAATTGATTACTAAGGCAAACCAGAAGGGTGGGTTGGACAATATTTCGGTGATGCTATGTCGCGTAGACGAGGATTTCTCCACCAATCGGAGCTGGCATAAAAAGCTTGCTGCTTGGCTCGATTAACGGATTACACCCAGTAATAGAATATTATTTAGAGGCTGGATAAAACATGGTCGCAAAACTAATCACGACATCGATTACGGGCGAAAAGACCGACTATTTGCTGACAAATGAAACAACCACGATAGGTCGAAAGCCCAGCAACGATATCTCGATTGACAATTTATCCGTAAGTGGCGTACACGCGCAGGTCATTACAATACTTGAAGATTCGTTTCTTGAGGACCTGGGTAGCACTAACGGCACTTATGTAAATGGAAAATTAATCAAGAAACACGCTCTCGCGCACGGCGATAATATTACCCTGGGTAAATACCAAATAACCTATCATAATATTTCGAGTGCGGAAGAACAGGATTTCGAACAGACTATGATCATCCGCCCCGGCGAAGCAGGTATGCCCGAAGAAGCTGGTAGTAAGGAAATTGACAAGTCGGTGAGAAAAATCTCGGCAGCAATAGCTTCAGAGACAGCAACAGCCGGTCAATCCGATATCGTTTCAAAAGAAGCCTGTTTGCAGTTATTGAGTGGAGCCAATACTGGGAAAGAGCTTATTTTAACTAAAGCTCTGACTACAATTGGTCAACCTGGTGTTCAGGTCGCCGCCATTACTCGTAGACCACAGGGTTATTTCCTGATTCATGTGGACGGAGGTCCAAACAACTCGGTACCAAAGGTCGGGGGATCACCGATTGGGGCCAGCGCGCACGCCCTCAAAAGCCACGACATTATCGAAGTCGCTGGGGTCAAGATGGAATTTTATATAAAATAATAACCCGCATCCCGCGTAAATCGCAGCCGAGAAGCGAGTAATGCGATTTCAACGCATCATTAGAATATCGTTGAGCGCCCTGGTTCTATTGATTTTAATACTCAATACTACGGGTCTGGTTAACTATCCTTTCGTCCAGCAGCTCGAAGACTGGACCTACGACGCGAGATTAAATTTCACCCGATTCAACACTGTCGATAGTCGCATAGTCATTGTTGATATAGACGAGAGCTCACTCGCCATTATTGGTCGCTGGCCCTGGGGACGCGACACGCTCGCTGTTATCGTTGACAATTTATTTGACTATTATCAGGTGAATACTGTCGGCTTTGATATAGTGTTCGCCGAAAAGGATGCCAGCTCCGGTCTGAAGGCCTTTGAAAAACTGGCTCGCACTGAACTGCGAGATGACCTGGCTTATCAACGGGCATTCGAAAAAATCCGTCCGAGTCTTCAGTACGACCGTATATTTGCCAACAGCCTGCAAGGAAGAAATGTAGTTATGGGCTACTATTTCAAACCAGCAATATCCGCGGGCGAAACCAGTGAAATTGGATTATTACCTACCCCGATAACGAAAATGGATGCACAGTGGAGTGAGCGACTATCGATAAACAGGGCGGTTGGATATGGAGGAAATATTGAAATTTTGCAGTCAGCAGCACGTTCCGGTGGTTATTTTGATAACCCCCATGTCGATCAGGACGGCGTTTTTCGTCGGGTTCCTTTGGTACAAACCTACCAAAATTATTTGTTTTCGTCATTGGCGCTGGCAACTACTCAAGCTTATTTGGACCAACCCCCAGTCGAATTGATCGTAGAGACGGCAGGGAGCCAAAATGGTAAGACCTACTATGCACTCGAGGCTATAAAGCTGGGTGACTACCGTATCCCGGTAGACAATAATGGTTCGGTCTATGTGCCATATCGCGGCCTGGAGGGAAGTTTTCCATACCTGTCCGCACATCGAGTTTTAACCCGCGATATCGATCCCGTGTTGCTTAAAGACAAGATTGTGTTGATCGGGACTTCGGCGCCAGGGCTACTCGATTTACGCTCGACACCCGTACAAAACGTATATCCGGGAGTAGAAGTACACGCAAATATCATATCTGGCATACTGGATCAACGCATCAATCACAAGCCTGCCTGGACAATCGGGTACGAATTCGTAATGCTCATCATAGTCGCAGTAAGCATGGCGATTTTATTACCCATGCTATCTCCACTATTGGCAGCAGCAGGGGTTGTGGGTATTGGATTTTTGGTAATAGCAGGCACCATGATCGCCTGGGAGAATCACTTAATCTTACCGCTAGCCAGCCCATTGTTATTGATAGCTTTGACATTCATGCTACACATGACTTATGGGTATTTCATAGAGTCTCGTGGAAAGCGGCAATTAGCTCATTTATTCGGCCAATATATTCCTCCCGAACTAGTTGACGAAATGAGTGACTCTCCCAGTGAGTTCACGCTCGATGGAGAAAATCGGGTCATGACGGTACTGTTTTCCGACGTGCGGGGTTTTACGACTATTTCAGAGGGTATGGACCCCAAGCAACTCACCCAGTTAATGAACGCTCTACTGACCCCAATGACCCGGGTGATTCACAAAAATCGTGGCACCATAGACAAGTACATGGGCGACGCGATCATGGCCTTTTGGGGTGCTCCATTAAGGGATTCTGAACACGCTCGCCACGCACTTTATGCTGCCTTAGGTATGATGGATGAATTGAAAATTATGCAGGACGAGTTCAGATCGCGCGGATGGCCTGAAGTGAATATCGGTATTGGACTCAATACCGGAGCGATGAACGTAGGTAACATGGGCTCAGAATTCCGCATGGCTTATACTGTATTGGGCGATGCGGTTAATCTTGGCTCACGCCTCGAAGGCTTAACCAAATTTTATGGGGTTAATATTATCGTAAGCCAGAGCACCCGGGCCAGTATCCCCGAGTTTACGTTTAGAGAGCTCGATTTAGTACGCGTAAAAGGCAAAAACGAACCGGTTGCCATATTCGAGCCAGTCGGACATAAAAATGACCTGGAAATAAATGTCAAGTCGGAGTTGACTCGCTACAAACAGGCCCTGACTGGATTCAGATCGCAAAACTGGGACAAAGCCGAAGTGGATTTTTTTAATCTAAATCGATCTGACCCTGATCGAAAACTATACCAGATATACCTGGACCGGGTCGTTCATTTTCGGGATAACCCGCCTGGTTCTAACTGGGACGGTGCCTATACCCATACGTCAAAATAAGCGCTTGAACGGATGAGTAGCTAACTAGCCACCCCAACAAAGGCGTAATTCGCTTGCCAGTATGTTAATTCCCTTTTGCATATCTTCTTCACTCTGCACATAATTGATTCGAATGCAGCTTTCGGCGTGTTCGCTTGTTTGCTCCTGGCCCGGGAAAAAATATTTCCCCGGAACGATGAGCAAACCTTTTTTCTTAAGCCTCTGATAAAGTTCGCTGGTAGTTATGGGTAAATTTTCAAACCATAACCAGAGAAAAAAAGCACCTTCTGGTTTATGGATATGTACCCGTGAGTCATCGATTGATTCACCAATCAGTCGCAGCGCCAATTGCAGGCGCTGCTGGTAATAAGGCAAAATAATATCATGGCACAGCGGCAACAGGGTATTATCACGAATAAGCTGATTCACGATAACAGGACCAATACCACCTGGAGCCAAACTGGTAATAGCGGTCATATTGGAAAACTGTCGTATGACTTCTTCGTTCGCTATCACGATGCCGGTCCTCGCACCCGGTAATCCTAGCTTGGAAATGCTCATACACACGATAGTGTTTTCGTTCCAGAACGGGTTAACCTGATTGAATATTATATTCGGGAACGGCGTCCCATACGCATTATCGATCAATAACGGTATATCGTTATTTTTTGCTATACGGTCTAACTGATCACATTCACTATCGGTTAATACATTTCCGCTGGGATTAGTAGGCCGAGATACACATACCAGGCCTGTACTGCCATCGACTTCTAGCTGTTCGAAATCGACCTGATATTTAAAATACCCATTATCGAGATGTTGAATCCTGGCCTGTTGGCTGGTAATCATGGTTTTTTCGATACCCACATCACAATAGCCAATGTATTCGGGCACGAGTGGGATCAAAACTTTCTTTTGCTGACCGCGAGATTTACCCGCAAATGTATTAAATAGAATAAAAAAAGAACTCTGGCTACCGTGTGTCAGAGCAATATTTCGGTGATCAATATTCCATCCATATTGCTGTCGAAAGAAATCACTCAGGGTTTCGATAAACACGTCCTTCCCCTGGGGTCCATCGTAATTGGCCAGCGCACGAACCAGTTCACCGGAACGAAGTAATTTTTCCGTAACCTTTTCAAACAATAGTATTGCTTTGGGAATAGCCGCAGGATTTCCTCCGCCCAGCATCACCACATCATCCTGCAACAATCCTTCGTTTAAATCGTCCATCAAATGTGTAATTCCCGAATACTCAGCGAAATGGCGACCAAAATCGGAAAAATTCATACCGGGAACCCCGGATCAATACTGAGCGGATCAAATTTTGATTCAAAATGATCGAGCTCAAGATGTGGATTGTAATGCTGCTCGTTGACAAGTTGTCGCTGAAGAACCGGCTCTTCCCTGTACGGCATCGAACCGCAATTGCTAAGGATCACAAAAGCTCCTCTCCCCCGACTTTAGCTCCTGCATTGTCCACTACCCGGGAGGCCGGACCGGTCCATCCGGGGAATTATGATCACACCCCCCACCGATACGTTGGGCCGCCGGTTGGCCGGGTGCACCACCCAGGGAGGCGACACTGTGGACTGATGTGTTGAGCAAAATATATTGGATCATGATTTGATCAACGGCTCCGCAATTGTCCGGATCGTTAAAAAAGTCACAAGGATAGCCTAGTTTGCCTGTCTGGATTCAAATAATATATATCTTCCTCAATTTCAGGAATACTGATTACGATGAAGTACGCACACAGTCTTGAATTTAGCGTCAGAGATTACGAATGCGATATGCAGGGCGTCGTCAACAATGGCGCGTATCAAAATTATCTGGAACATGCCCGTCACGAATTTTTACAGTCTAAAGGTATCAGCTTCTCGGAAATGGTCGAAAACAGAATCAATCTGGTCGTTGTTCGAGCCGAGCTCGATTACCTTGATTCATTAAAGAGCAACGACCATTTTACAGTGTGTAGTAATATCCGGAAAATTTCGAGGCTTCGATTTGAATTTTCGCAGGATATTTTCCGGATCCCCGATCAAAGACACATGTTGCAGGCGAAGATTATTGGCACTTCGCTAAATCAGCGGGGCCGCCCGTTCGTATTGAACGAGTTATCCCGGCTTTACGATAAGTGACGATCAATGAACATATTGATTGCATCATCAAGTGGACACTGAGAAAATAAAACTTTCAATTTCAGGGTTTGTCATGGGATTTCTAAACGGTAAAAAAGCACTGGTTGTAGGCGTTGCCAGTAAACGTTCGATCGCTTACGGTATAGCACAGGCGATGCGTCGAGAAGGGGCTGAACTTGCTTTCAGTTACGCCAATGAGAAACTCAAACCGCGGGTAGAAAAATTTGCCGCTGAGTTTGACTCTAATATTGTTATCCCCTGTGACGTTGCGAGCGATGATGAAATTACAGGCCTGTTTGATCAGCTTGGCAATCACTGGGGCTCACTGGATATTATGGTACATTCTGTCGCGTTTGCTCCCCGAGAGGCGCTAGACGGCGACTACCTGGCAAATCTGGACAGAGAGGGATTTCGCGTCGCCCACGATATTAGTTCCTATAGTCTGGCAGCGATGGCAAAAGCGGCTAGACCTATGATGCAAAATACCAATGGCGCCATTATCACAATGACTTATCTTGGGTCCGAGCGCGCCTTGCCCAACTACAATATTATGGGTGTCGCCAAAGCAAGCCTGGAGGCTAACGTCCGATACCTGGCCGCAGCGCTTGGACCAGAGGGTATTCGGGTTAATTCAATTTCGTCCGGTCCGATAAAAACTCTGGCGGCGGCAGGAATTGGTGGTTTTAGAAAAATCCTTGACGAAGTAGCGCGTAATGCGCCACTCAGGCGTAACGTCACTATCGAACAAGTGGGAAATACCGGGGCATTCCTATGTTCTGACCTGGCATCGGGAATCACCGGCGAAAATATTTATGTCGACTCGGGTTACAACATTGTCAGTATGGGTGTACTCGAAAGCTGAGCAGAATAAGGCCGCATCCTGGTAAATGCCAATAGCCTATCGTAAGCCTTCAATCGGAGCTTTAACCACCTCGGCCCGATTTATCAGAGTCTTTATAACGGACTGGTACTCCAGATTCGCCGACTCGGCAGAAAATGTTTCTACTAGTCCCGAATCGGGGCTGGAATCGTTTGATAATACCGCCGATAGCTCGATCAGGGAATAGCCTCCATTCGCGTGAGAGAACCCTTCAAATACCAGTCCGCCCGCAGGTTTACTCATCGCGAAGACACGTTTCAATAGCTCTGGATTAAATTCCGGGCTGTCTCGGCTGACAAAATCGCCATCGATAATTTGAAATCCCCAGTCATCTGCAATCGCATTCAGACTATTACCACTTTTTAGATTCTGTAGTGCAAGCTGTCCGGTCTCTATATTTTCTTCCCGGCCTTTTTGCTGACTTAATCTTCGCTCTATTTCATCCCTCACCCGCTCGAGCGACTTTTGCGATACTGGCCTGTGCTGATTTAGGCGCAGGAATATAATCCGATTGTCTGCGAGCTCGATCGCTTCGCTATTGAGTCCCTGCCGCAGCACGTCATTCGAAAAAGCCTGCTTCCTGACTCCAGCTTCGGCGGCGATACCCGATCCCGTACCGCGTTCAAACCAGTCGGATGTTTGTATTCTGAGCTCTAGCTGCTCGGCTGCCGGTCGCAGGGAATCGGATTGCTCGTAAGCCAAATTGGACAGATTATCCACCATATCAAAAATTTGGCTTTCGGCCAATTCGGTTCGTATATCGTCTTCTAAATCAATCCTGACATCACTAAAGGATTTGGTCCCTCCACCACTAATTCGGCCCAGTTCGATTAAATGCCAACCAAACGAGGTTTTTACAGGATCGCTTACCTCGCCAGATTTCATTGCGTAAAGAGCGGTTTCGAAGGCCTGTACCATCATCCCTGGTTCGATCTCCCCAAGACTTCCTCCATCGGCAGCAGAACCTGGATCCTGTGAGAATTCTCTCGCCAGTGCAGCAAAATCGGCGCCCCGATTTATTTTTTGTTTGATCTCGAGAATACTGTCACGAACCCTGTCGCTCTCCTGCTGCGAAGCATCTTCGTCCAGGGTGAGTAAAATATGGCTGGTCTCTCGATATTCAGGGAGGGTAAACGAATCTTTCCTGTTCTGATAACGGTCAAGCAACAGATCCTCAGAAATGTCGATCGAAGATTTTACCTGTTCAAGGCTCAACTCCAGGAAATCGACTTTAATTTGCTCGGCATTCATAAACAGGTTCGCCTGCGCCTGGTAGTAGTCATCGATTTCGGCGGCACTGACATTACTTGAACCTGCACTTACTGGTCGGGTCAGAAGGCGAAATTTTCGTGTTTGGTTAGACAAACTTGCGAACTGGCTTTGGCTTTGCGGTAAGATGAATGCGGTCGCTATTATGCCTGTCTGTAGTTGCTCGGTGGCCTGAGTTCGACGGAGTTCCTGCTCGAAGCCGACTGGCGAATAACCCTGCGACCTCAACTGAGCCTCGTATATCGAGGTGTCAAAAGCCCCATTAGATTTAAACACATCCATCGAACGGATTAGCCGATTTAATTCATCATCACTGATCCGATATCCGCGTTGGCGAATGTATATGCGAAGCACAGCAGCTTCTATCAACTGGGTCAGAGCCTGGTCTTTAAGCATGGATTCATTATCGAAGTTATCGGGTATTACCCCTCCAAAAATCTGAGCCAATTGCTGACGATAACTAGCGTAAGCTATATCCAGGTCTCGGGGGGAAATATCCTCTCCATTTATCGTAGCAGCGGGCAAGGCCTGGCCACCGCCAAGATACGAATTAACACCCCATAACGCAAATGGAACGCTGATCAGAATTATAATGAGGTATAGGAGCCAGCCAGTAGCTTTGTCTCTAATTGCCTGAAGCATGATTTCTTTCCACGGCTTTAGCGGATTGTAACAATATGAAGCACTCTTTACGAGTGCCTCTATAGGTGGCGGAGTGGACGGGACTCGAACCCGCGACCACCGGCGTGACAGGCCGGTATTCTAACCAACTGAACTACCACTCCTGATCTACTTTGTGGTGGGTGCTGAGGGGATCGAACCCCCGACCCTCGCCTTGTAAGGGCGATGCTCTCCCAGCTGAGCTAAGCACCCCGTGTGATCAAAAGCGCGCTAGTTTACTGAATCCTTCAGTGCTTTACCAGCTTTGAAAGCAGGAACATTTGACGCCTTAATTTGTATCGTTTCACCAGTACGAGGATTGCGCCCTGCACGAGCTTCACGATGACGTACCAGAAAAGTACCAAATCCTACGATAGTTACCTGGTCCCCAGATTTGAGCGCCTGTGTAATTGCCCCGATCACACCGTCAACAGCCCGAGCAGCCTCGGATTTACTTAATTCAGCACCACTTGCTACCGCATCAATTAGTTCAGATTTATTCATTAGTTTTTCCGCTAGTTAAAGTTGAAGTAATTTATCCGAGTTTCGGATTGGCAACAAAAAGTCAATATAAATTTGAGTTATTTTGTTGCTGATTATCGATTTCGATTTACTGGACCCACCCCCCCAGAGCCCCGAATTAAACCAATAGCAGGCTTTAGGGTCAACCTAAATCAGATAAAAAGTCGAAAATTAAGAAATAAATTTCTTTTTCAGTTCAATGTGCCCTGACTCCGGACGACTTTTTATCTTTAGATTTCACTTTTGGTGATGGAGGTGTCGGTTCTGATTCTTCCAGTAGGGGCCTGGGTTGACGCACAAGAGCCAGTTCCAGCACCTGCTCAATCCATCGAACTGGAATAATCTTCAACTTGGATTTGATATTATCAGGAATTTCTACCAGATCCTTTTCATTTTCCAGGGGAATTAAGACCGTGGTAATTCCACCTCGGTGTGCGGCAAGCAGTTTTTCCTTTAATCCTCCAATGGGTAGTATTTCACCCCGCAGCGTAATCTCACCAGTCATAGCCACCTCCGCCCTTACCGGTATTTTAGTCAGTGCCGAAACCAGCGCGGTACACATGCCTACACCGGCACTCGGGCCATCTTTAGGCGTAGCGCCTTCCGGAACATGTATGTGGATGTCGTTTTTTTCGTTGAAATTCGCTTTAATGCCGAGAGTCTTGGCACGACTGCGTACGACGGTCAGAGCAGCCTGAATCGACTCCTTCATTACGTCGCCGAGCTGTCCAGTTTGTATAAATTTTCCTTTTCCAACGACCACTGCAGCCTCTATCGTTAGCAGTTCACCACCTACTTCGGTCCAGGCCAACCCGGTAACCTGACCAATCTGATCGTTTTCTTCGGCTGAACCAATTCGGAATCGTTTAACTCCGAGGAATTTTTCTATATTTTTGGCGCTGATTACAATTTTTCTGCTATCAGGTTTTAACAGCATTTTCTTGACTACTTTACGACAAATTTTGGAAATTTCTCGCTCCAGATTTCTGACCCCGGCCTCGCGTGAATAGCGCTGAATAATTTCTCTTACCGCACTATTTTTGAAGTCTATTTCTTCATCCTTCAACCCATTTTCCTTGATTTGCTTGGGTACCAGGTATTTCAGCGCAATATTCATTTTTTCGTCTTCGGTATACCCAGGAATTCTGATTACTTCCATACGGTCAAGCAACGCAGGGGGAATATTCATACTATTCGAAGTTGCAACAAACATCACATCGGATAAGTCAAAGTCGACTTCCAAATAGTGGTCGGAAAACGTGTGATTTTGTTCCGGATCGAGTACTTCCAGTAAGGCTGAGGCAGGATCACCGCGAAAATCCATCGCCATCTTGTCTATTTCGTCGAGTAGGAACAGCGGGTTCCTCACTTTCACCCTGGACAGGTTCTGGATTATTTTACCAGGCATCGAACCAATATATGTCCGCCGGTGTCCGCGAATTTCCGATTCGTCGCGCACCCCACCGAGTGACATTCGTGAAAATTTTCGGTTTGTCGCGCGAGCGATAGACCGTCCGAGTGAAGTCTTACCGACACCCGGCGGTCCCACCAGGCATAGTATTGGCCCCTTGAGCTTGCGCACACGCTGTTGTACTGCCAGATATTCGAGAATACGCTCTTTCACCTTCTCCAACCCATAGTGATCCTCTTCGAGCACCTGCTCAGCCTTCGACAGGTCCCGCTGAATTTTTGACCGGGCCTTCCAGGGTACGCTCACGAGCCAGTCGATGTAATTTCTGACCACGGTCGCTTCGGCAGACATGGGTGACATCATCTTAAGCTTATTTAATTCCGAATCGGCTTTTTCTCGGGCTTCTTTAGGCATTCCTGACTTTTCAATCTTTTTTTGCAGATCGTCTAATTCATTCGGTACGTCATCCATGTCGCCCAACTCTTTTTGAATGGCTTTCATCTGCTCATTTAAATAGTATTCACGTTGGCTCTTTTCCATTTGTTGCTTTACCCGGCCACGGATACGTTTTTCGATCTGCATTAGCTCGATTTCGCCCTCAATCTTGCTCATAATGTGTTCGATACGTTCACGTGGATTCTGAATTTCAAGAATTTCCTGTTTCTCATCCAGTTTCAACGACATATGAGCCGCGATTGTATCCGCAAGCCGACTGGGGTCGTCGATGCCCGACAGTGATGTCAATATTTCCGGGGGTACTTTCTTATTCAGCTTCACATATTGATCGAACAGATTCAAAACCGAGCGCTGTAAAACTTCGGCTTCGCGGTCATCTACCTGCACTGATACTTCTAGTGGCTTTGCCGAAGCAGAAAAATAATCATTGGTTTCCAGAATACTTTCTACTAGCACTCGTTCCCCACCTTCAACGAGTACTTTCATTGTTCCATCGGGCAGTTTGAGCATTTGCAAAATTGTCGAAAGCGATCCTATTTTATACAGGTCACTTTCTGCCGGGTCGTCGACTTCGGCATTTTTTTGAGCCAATAACAATATCTTTTTGTTGTCAGCCATCGCGGCTTCTAACGCGAGGATGGATTTTTCGCGGCCCACAAATAGCGGGATCACCATGTGCGGGTAAACGACTACATCACGCAGCGGTAAAACCGGGATCAATTGCAATCCCCGGGGGTCCGCTTGCGGTGTATTTTGAATATCTGACATAATATCCTCTAAAGGTGGGTACCTGGCCTATATGGGTCCGCTACTATCTAGTTCAACCCGAGGGCCTTAGCACAAAATTGGTACAAATTGCCTATTCGTCGGAAGCTACTCGTTTCATTTCACCACCGTCATAGACGACATAAGGCTGAGCATTCCCTTCGATAACCGCAGCGTCGACAACAATCTTACTGACATTCGCCATTGCGGGTAGATCATACATAATCTCAAGCAGCGTATTTTCCAGTATCGTACGTAAACCTCGAGCTCCTGTTTTTCTGTTCATCGCTTTTTTCGCTACCGAGGTCAACGAATCGGGGCGAAACTCGATC
Source organism: Pseudomonadota bacterium (assembly GCA_022566015.1). Taxonomy (GTDB): domain Bacteria; phylum Pseudomonadota; class Gammaproteobacteria. Next base: position 14,739 of record JADFJT010000023.1, read on the forward strand.
TGGCAGCCCTCAATTTCAAACATTTTCTGGTATTGTTTTGTGATCGCATTTTTCGGTTCGGTTAAAATTCTGACCAACGCGTCTTCGTCTAGTTCCTCGAGCGTCGCTACTACGGGTAATCGACCGACAAACTCGGGGATCAATCCATATTTGATTAAATCCTCTGGTTCGACCTTTGTAATGATCTCACCAAAAAGGTCCTGCTGTTCCTTGCTCTTCACCCTGGCACCGAATCCGATACCCCCCTTATCAGAGCGATCAAGAATAATCTTGTCGAGTCCGGCAAAAGCGCCGCCACAGACAAACAATATTTTACTGGTATCGACCTGCAAGAATTCCTGTTGCGGATGTTTCCTGCCACCCTGCGGCGGTACAGAGGCTATGGTACCCTCGATTAGTTTCAGTAACGCCTGTTGCACGCCCTCCCCGGACACATCGCGGGTTATCGATGGGTTATCAGATTTTCGAGAAATTTTGTCGATTTCGTCGATGTAAACGATGCCAGTTTGTGCCTTTTCAACATCATAATCACATTTTTGCAGGAGTTTTTGAATGATATTTTCGACATCCTCTCCAACATATCCTGCTTCCGTGAGCGTTGTCGCATCCGCGATGGCAAAAGGAACGTTTAACAGGCGCGCCAGGGTTTCAGCCAACAGAGTTTTGCCGGAACCCGTAGGACCTATCAATAATATATTACTCTTGGATAATTCTACATCATCCTTGATATGGCCGACTTCCAGGCGTTTGTAATGATTGTACACGGCAACGGCCAAAACTTTCTTGGCACGATCCTGACCAATAACATATTCGTCAAGAACGTTGTAAATCTCATGCGGAGTCGGAAGTTTGTTGCCGGACTCTTCGATTTTCTCCTGAATCTCTTCCTTGATAATATCGTTACAAAGATCGACACATTCATCGCATATAAAAACCGAAGGTCCCGCAATTAGCTTCCGGACCTCATGCTGGCTCTTACCGCAAAAGGAGCAATATAATAGTTTCTCGTCTTTATTGCTTGCCTTATCGTCACTCATAATGCCTACCGAATCCTCAATTGGCTTTTAACCATCCACCGATTTCTTCTGGTGTACTGTCAATGATGTAATGTAATCTATTTACCCTTAAAATTCAATATCTTACACATAGTCTGTCTGGGTCAACAATCTGCTACAGCAAACAAACTAAAACGCTTAATTCCATCCTATGCGGTGATAAAGAATGATAATTCGATCATATTAAACCTTACTTGCCAGCACAACTGAAAAAATCATTTTTCTGTTACTTCTTCAGGGTCGGCACGGGTCGTCAATACTTGATCAATAATTCCATACTCGACACATTCTTCAGAACTCATGAAATTATCCCGCTCGGTATCCTTGCCGATTTCATCTTCCGATCGACCGGTATGCCGGGCTAAAATCTTGTTAAGACGCGAACGCACTGCCAGAATTTCCCTGGCATGAATTTCTATATCGCTAGCCTGACCCTGAAAGCCCCCCAGCGGTTGATGAATCATTACCTGGGAATGAGGTAATCCGTAGCGCTTACCCGCACTACCACCCGCGAGTAAAATGGCCCCCATACTAGCTGCCTGACCCGTACACAAGGTGCTCACGTCTGGTTTTATAAATTGCATCGTGTCATAAATCGCAAGCCCCGCGCTAACTGCGCCACCCGGACTATTGATATAAAGCGATATATCCTTATCCGGATTATCCGATTCCAGGAATAACAATTGGGCGACGACTAAATTTGCCATATGGTCTTCAATCGAGCCGACCATGAAGATAACTCGCTCTTTCAGTAATCGCGAATATATATCGTATGCTCTTTCTCCCCGCGCTGACTGTTCTACCACCATCGGTACCAAATTAGCCCGCGTATCGACCCGCTGTGGGTACGAAGGACCTATGCCTGAAGTGATTTTGTATTCGCTCATTATTAATTCCGGTAATTAATTACTGCTATTCATTAATTCTTCAAAGCTGGACTGCTTTTCTGCCACCGTGGCTTTAGATAAAATATGGTCAACCACCTGTTCTTCAAGCACCATACTTTCCAGGCGCGCACGTGCTTCCTGATTGTGCCGATAATAATCCTTCAACTTGCCAGGGTCATCATAGGATGCCGCTAAATCGTCCAGCGCAGATTCCACCCTGGTATTATCAAGTTCAATTATTTCGCTCTTGATCACCTCATTTACCAGTAGTCCTAACTGAACCCTTTTCTGGGCTTCTTCCTTAAACAAATCGTCGGGTAGGCTAGAATCATCAATAGAAGCCTTATCTCGTCCCATGCGCTCAGCGGCCTGCATTTTAAGTGTCTTCACCTCTTCTGCGACCAAAGCCGATGGTGCAATCAGTTGATTTTCTTCGAGCAATCCCATCATTACTGCATTCTTATTTTCCATTTTCAGCCTTTGCGATAACTCTTTTTCCATATTGGCCCTGATATCTGCATGAAATTTATCCAGGTCACCGTCCTCTATACCAAATTTTTTGGCAAAATCCTCATCGATATCGGGCAATTGAGCCTTCGATACTCGCGTTGCCTTGATAGTAAATTCGGCCTTTTTTCCAGCCACCTCCTTACCGTGATAATTCTCTGGAAATTTGACTTGAATTACCTTTTCTTCACCCGCGGAAATTCCCTCCAGGCCCGATTCGAAATCTTCAAGCATTTGGCCAGCACCGATCTCTACCGGCATATCATTGCCGGTGCCCCCCTCAAATAACTCGCCGTCTACGCGACCTTCGAAATCAACTATTACTTGATCGCCTTTCTTCGCTGCCTGTTTCACTTCCGACCACTGCTTGTTCTGTTCGCGGAGTTTTTGCACCATCGCCTCGAGATCAGCATCAGTTACTTCCGCCAGAGTTTTTACAATTTTGATTGACTCGAGTTTAATTTTATCTAGTTCAGGGTACACTTCAAAGGTCGCGGTATAGGAAATTTCTTCTTTGCCTTCCGAATCAATTGACTCTATATTCGGCATGCCAGCAGGTCTTACTTTTTCCTGAGTGATCGCTTCCCGGTAGGAAGATTCGATCACATCACCGATTACTTCCTGCCGCACCGGGCCACCATATTTTTGCTGCACTACTTTCAACGGCACCTTGCCCGGGCGAAATCCGTCTATTCTCACTGTTTTAGTTAAATCCCTTAGTTTCTTTTCCACAGCCTGGGCAATTGTCTCGGCAGGGACCTGGACTGTCATTCTTCGTTCAAGACCTTCCAGGGTTTCTATAGATACTTGCATGTTAAAATCTCGTAATTCTCGATAAAGGGGCTTTTCGCCGAAAGGCGGTCGATTGTGCTTAGGGTAAAAATGGTGCGAAAGGAGAGACTCGAACTCTCACATCAAAGATACCAGAACCTAAATCTGGCGCGTCTACCAATTCCGCCACTCTCGCACATATATCGCTATCGCTTACTATTCGCTATATTACTATTTGCTTATTATATGGGCTAGCAATGGATTAACCAGCATTTTTACGGGTAATTTCTGAGCATTAAAGAATTAGGTGCCTGTATCCAGGCACCTAAAATATGGGGTGGACGATGGGGATCGAACCCACGACAACAAGAATCACAATCTTGCACTCTACCAACTGAGCTACGCCCACCATTGTTCCCTATATATTGGCACGCCCGGCAGGATTCGAACCTGCTACCCTCGGCTTAGAAGGCCGATGCTCTATCCAAATGAGCTACGGGCGCTTGGAATACCTTTATTAATTGTCTTTTTCCACAATAGCGGCGTCAGATTCGTACTCAATTCATCGTGTATATTTAATACACTCCGAATCTGCGTGCAGATCTTCCTTGCTCTTGCAAAAAATTCCTAATTAAAAAAGGCATTCCACAACTGTCGCGATCACTAAAATCAGTCCTACGCGCGCCACCGTCTTGCACTCACCTAAAATACACCCTAACAAAGGCATTTCACGTCTGCTGCAATCACAAAAATCACTCATGTGCTGGCTGCCCACCTGGCACTCACCTAATATACGTCCTAATAAAGGCATCCTTTTAGCCTCATAAACTTCCAGATCCTTCGGCTGTTACTAACGGATTACACTAATAAGTCAACACCATAATTTTGGTCGGGGTGGAGAGATTCGAACTCCCGACCCACTGCTCCCAAAGCAGTTGCGCTACCAGGCTGCGCTACACCCCGAATTTTGCCTGTCGACACCAAACACGACGCTATCGCTATAGGCAAGGCGCGGAATAATACGCCGATCAAAAAAAATGGTCAATTGAACAATGCGGTATTTTTAGCTTCGTCGCCAACGCGTGCCCCCCGTGCTGTCTTCGATTGATATTCCGCCAGCAATTAATTCATCGCGCAGTCGATCAGCAGTAGCCCAGTCCTTATTGTTGCGCGCATCGATTCTTTGCTGAATCAAGGTTTCGACCGCCTCATCACACAGGCCTGAAGAACCAGCTACCGCCGATTTCAGGTAATTTTCCGGGTCGCTTTGCAAAAGTCCGATAATGCCTGCGAGGTATCTCAGTAAACTCGCGAGCGAATCGACACCACTTGATTTTTCCACCCTGGCTCGATTGATCTCACGCACCAGATCAAATAAAACCGCAACCGCATTCGCGGTATTAAAATCATCTTTTAGAGCCCGTTCAAAATTCTGCTGGTATTTCGTATTTCGAGGCACTTCGACCGCATTAGTATCGAGTAAACCACTATAGAGTCGATGCAGTGCGCTACGCGCATTATCCAGTTGTTGTTCGGAATAATTGAGCTGGCTTCGGTAATGGCTACTGATAATAAAATAGCGAATTTCTTCTGCCTTATAGTCCTGTAACACCTCCCGCAAAACGAAAAAATTACCCAGCGATTTGGACATTTTTTCTTCATTGACTCGCACAAATCCATTGTGCATCCAGTAATTAACAAAGGTTTCTCCAGTACAGCTTTCACTCTGCGCTATTTCATTTTCGTGATGCGGAAACTGCAAATCCTGGCCTCCCCCGTGAATATCAAAATGATTGCCCAAAAGCTGGGTCGACATAGCAGAGCACTCTATATGCCAGCCGGGCCGACCGTCACCATAGTCCGAAGGCCAGCTAGGTTCGCCAGGCTTGGCAGATTTCCACAACACGAAATCAAGTGGGTCTCTTTTCCCGGAATCGATTTCAACGCGTTCGCCAGCACGCAATTCGTCGATTTTTTTTCCGGATAACTGGCCGTAATTTTCAAATTTCGAGACGATGTAATAAACATCTCCATTATCGGCCTGGTAGGCATGCCCATTTTGCAGCAGGCCATCGATCATTCGCAAAATCGCTTCGATATAATCGGTGGCCAGTGGTTCGTGGTTGGGGCCTAGTACCCCCAGCGCATCGGCGTCTTCGTGCATGGCCTCGATAAATCTTTTGGTTAACGTCTTAAAGTCTTCATTACATTCTTTCGCACGGGCGATAATCTTGTCATCTATGTCGGTAATATTGCGCACATAGGTCACCTCAAAACCCAGGTGCGTGAGAAATCGGTAAACAACATCGAACACCACCAGTACCCGGGCATGCCCTATATGGCAATAGTCATAAACAGTCATACCACAGACATACATCCGGACCTGGCCAGGTACAATGGGTGTAAAGGGCTCCTTACGGCTGGTTAAGCTATTATAAATTTTAAGCATTTAATACGAGTTAGGTCGGTACGACCGCTCAGCAGATAACAGAACGAGAGTGTAAGTTATCGGGGTGCGCAGGGGAACCGGAAATATATTTCTAGACCGCACAACCTTCCATCTGTTAGTACAACCCAGTAGAATTCGTCTATCGTTTAACCACCGGGATACTGATGAAAAAAACACTACTGCCGCTTGCGGTTGTACTCGCAGCTATTCTGTCTCTGGTATTATTTCCCACCTTTAAGGGTAACCAATCCATGAATGAAGAAACTGCCGCCAATCCCCTGGTATTACTCGAAACAACAATGGGCGACATCACCATTGAACTCGATACTAAAAATGCACCGATATCCAGCGCAAATTTTTTAGCTTATGTCGATGAAGGGTATTTCGTGGATACTATTTTCCACCGCGTGATACCAAATTTCATGGTCCAGGGTGGCGGTGTCACGGCCGACATGAAAGATAAGCCCAACAAACGTGCGCCGATACAAAATGAAGCCAACAACGGCCTGAAGAATGATCGTGGCACGCTGGCTATGGCGCGCACCGGCGATCCACACTCGGCCACTGCGCAGTTCTTCATTAACCACGCCGATAATGCGTTCCTGAATTTTAGCAGCGAAACTACGCAAGGTTGGGGCTATGCGGTATTCGGCAAGGTAACCGATGGCATGGACGTAGTGGATACAATCGCCAAAATCAGCACCGGCAACAATGGTGGCCATCAGGATGTACCGACTGAAACCATCACCATTACCGGGGCCAGCAGACTGTAATACTCGGTCTTACGCGGATGACTGACGAATACCTGTTTATCTCCGACTGTCATCTCGATTCCAATAAACCGGAAATCGGTACCAATCTGGTTAATTTTTTGCGCCAGCGGGCTTTGGCCGCTCATAATTTATACATACTGGGGGATTTATTCGAAGTTTGGCTAGGCGATGACGACCCGGCTCCGGCACACACGGAAGTTATCGAAACTTTATTCGATCTATCAAAAACCACCAGGCTATTTTTTCTCGCGGGTAATCGAGATTTTTTATTGCGTAATGACCTCGCGCAGCGAGCTGGAATAGAGATCATCACCGAACCAGTACTGCTAAATCTTGGCAATCAAAAAGTAGTTTTGATGCATGGGGATTTACTCTGTACCGACGACCACGATTATCAGACCTTTCGAAAAAAAGTACGTAGCTCTAAGTGGCAGGCCGTTTTCTTACAAAAATCATTGCTCGAAAGACAAAAAATCGCAACTGATTTGCGAACCGAAAGCAGCGCTGCAACCGCGCTGAAAAAAGTCGAGATCACCGACGTAAATCCTGATACGGTCCTATCCTGTTTCGACAGACATAGCGCCGATGTGTTGATCCATGGCCATACCCACCGACCCGGAATTCATCATTACGACCGGGCACGGACGCGATATGTGCTAGGCGACTGGAATCCAGAACCAAGTTATTTGAGCTGGAACAGCGCGGCAGGATTTGTGTTACACGACCCACGAGTTTAAAACCATTTCGCGCTATAGCCTGGATGAGTCTTCTGGGTATCAGTACCTGTCGGTATAGTTACTCTGGCTGAACTACGCTCAGTTAAATGAACGCTCCAGTGCCTTTAGCTCGGATTCTTCGAATCCTGCCTCAAGACGCGCAGGCCAGTTAAACGGGCCTCGTAATTTACCTTTTAAATATTCATCGACCAGGGAGCGGAAGGTCGCGGCTGAATCGAGCTCACGTAGCTCACACAAATAATGATACCAGTGATTTCCGATTCGCACATGACCTATTTCGTCTCGATAAATGACCTCCAGGATATCGACCGCATTCTGGTCACCAACTTGCTTAAATCGATCGATTATACCGGGCGACACATCCAGACCGCGCGCCTCCATCACCCTCGGAACCAAAGCCATCCTGTGCAGGACATCATGGCGCGTTCGACACACCATATCCCACAACCCATCGTGTGCATCGAATTCTCCGTAAAACGAACCGCGTTCGATCAAATCCTGGCTAAGCAACAAGAAATGCCTGGCTTCATCACTCGCTACTGATAGCCAGTCACTAGTAAATTGAACGGGCATATTTCGATATCGATACACCGCATCGAGTGCAATATTAATCGCGTTAAATTCAATGTGGGTGAAGGCATGCAACAAAATGGCCCGACCTCTTTCATTCGATGTAGTTCGGCGGCCGAGTTTACGCGGCTCTGTCAAACGGGGGAGATCGGGTTTGCCAGGTTGGTTAAATTCCAGGATGGGTAATTTTCTATCTAAAGGTAACTCACCCTGATTCCAGCGTCTAAATAATTTTGCAACTGAATCGCATTTGCGTCCAGGATCAGTCTCTATCAGGGCATCCTCGACAGACTGATATAGGCCAGCTGTTGCCATAGCGAACTAGGAATCCAGACCACGGTCGATGTCGGCGATTATATCTTCAACAGACTCCAGTCCAACCGCCACACGAATAAGACCTCCACTAATCCCGGACTGCAGCTTTTGCTCATCGCTGAGACGCCCGTGGGTGGTCGTCGCTGGGTGCGTGATAGTAGATTTTACGTCGCCCAGATTGGCGGTAATGGAAATCATCCGGGTGCTATCAATTACCTTCCAGGCCTTTTCCTGTCCCCCTTTGACAACAAAGGACACGACACCACCGAACCCGCTTTGCTGTTGTTTAGCCAGTTCGTGCTGCGGATGCGATTCCAGTCCAGCGTAATATACCCGCTCAACCTGCGAGTGGTCCGACAGGTAACGGGCAACATCCATGGCCTGACTCGAATGTGCCTTCATACGCAAGTCCAGAGTTTCGAGTCCTTTTAAAGCAACCCAGGCATTAAATGGGCTGATACAGGGACCGGTGGTTCGAATCGCGCCGAAAATATCCTCGCCTACTCTTTTTTGATCGCCCACCACTGCACCCCCAACGATTCTACCCTGACCATCCAGGTACTTGGTCGCAGAATGAACGATTAGGTCGGCACCCAGTTGCAGGGGTTTTTGTAATGCTGGCGTACAGAAGCAATTATCGACCACCAGCAGGCAGTCATTTTCGTGCGCAAGTGCAGCAAGTTCCCGGATATCAGCTATTTCACTCAGCGGGTTAGACGGCGTCTCCAGAAACAGCATGCGTGTATTGGTGTTTATCGCTGCTTTCCACTCACGTAAATCGGTTTGGCCGACAAAACTGGTCTGAATATCGAAGCGAGTCAAATATTTATCGAATAAACTGGTAGTACTACCAAAAATCGAACGCGACGAGACAATATGATCACCAGATTTCAATAGCGCTATGCACATGACCATGATCGCCGACATACCTGAAGCGGTAGCGACACAACTCTCACCGCCTTCAAGCGCGGCGAGTCGTCGCTCAAAATATTGCGTTGTCGGATTGGTAAAGCGCGAGTAGATATTACCTGGCTCATCGCCGGCAAATCGGGCCGCCGCCTGCGCCGCATTATCAAACACAAAACTGGATGTGGTAAAAATTGGTTCGCCGTGTTCGTGTTCCGACGTAGGCCGATGTCCGGTACGGATTGCCTGTGTAGCAAAATGATTAGATAAATCAGTCACGAGTTTACTCTCATATGAATAACTCGGGAGGGGGATAGGTATGAATAATGGGTATTAATTCGACCACCCTCTTTAGCATATTTATTTTGCAAATTCTAAGTAGTAAATTTGCCTGCGCTTGCAAGCCGAGAAACAAATCAGCGCCGAGGGAAAACAGTACGAATATGGGCGCTCGATGTCAAGATCGATTTCTAATTGGAAAGTAGAAATCTAGAAAAGATACCTGCATACTAGAAAATACCTGGATTTGTAACCTGTCGTTCACGGCATTCTATATTTTGATCAAAGTTTTCGATATTTCCACTCCAGGCGAACTGGCTGCCAGGCTCATGGACGTGTTTTATCATCAAGTCGAACATGCACTCTCGTTAAGTGTGTCGGTAATGATTTCTAGCTTGACGTCATCGATGCCGCAATAGGTCATCAAACCAAGTCGCAACTGCGTATCCAGGAGTTTGTCATAGCCGCCACTGGCGAAATCCTCCCGAGACGAACCACCCAGCGCGACCATCAAAGCCTTGTCCAGGGGTATACGAGCTTTGGTACCAGCCCAACCGTAAGCCCAGCCGTAATTCCAGACCCGATCGATCCAGCCTTTGAGCATTGCCGGTGCCGACCACCACCAGACTGGAAAGAACATGGCAATGGCATCGGCAAGAACACCGGTTAGTGAATTCCTGCGCGGGTGACAAATTACTACCAGTAGGTTCCTGATATCTCCTGTGGATGTGCTTTGGTCCAGTCGTAGCATTTCTACGCTGTAAAATGATACACAATACTGGAACCCGGGTGATAATCCGGTTCAATTGATAACGCCTGACGCCTAGATTGAAGCCTCTTTATAAGCAACCTTGAGCTGTCCATGGATCGTCCAGGATTTCGACAGCTATTTATCCGGGAAGGCTTCCTCATCTTTGTAAGGGAACCACCAAAAATCCTGGTCATTGGCACCCGGATCGATCATCGCGAGCTTGGTGTGTCGAAAGGTATCAAGACCCTCGGCACCCAGTTGTCGGCCCATTCCAGTCATCTTGCGGCCACCGAAAGGGCCCGCGTCATTGTCGAGTAGAGGCGCATTGACCCACACCATGCCGGTTTCGATTGCGTTTACCGCGTGCATCGCCTCGTTAAGATCGGATGTGTAGATAGTCGCACCCAACCCAAATCTGGATTTGTTGGCTAGTTCGATCGCCTCATCCAGGCTCGATACCTTGCAGATTGGGGCCGATGGACCGAAACTTTCCGCATTCATGATATCCATCTCGGGATTGATCCCGGTTAACACCGTGGGTTCGACGAACCACCCGGTGTTAAGTGCCGCCGGCCGGCCGCCACCACTAGCGACATTGGCGCCCTGATCGATAGCTCGTTGCAGTATCTGTTCGTAGCGCTCACGCTCTTTGGCGCTTACCATGGGTCCCACGTCAATCTTTTCCAGTCCATTGCCGATACGCAAGGCTTTAGCGTTGAAAATCAGTTTCTCGAGAAAACTATCATAGATGTCCCGGTGCACGAAAAATCGCTCGGCCGAAGTACACACCTGACCGCAATTGAGATAGGCCGCAAAAGTAGCCCCACGTGCTGCCATCTCCATCGACGCGGACGGCATGACCAGAAACGGGTCGTTACCCGAAGCTTCGATCAGACAGGGCTTAAACTGATCGGCACAGGTCCTGGCTACGAACTGGCCTGTTGGCACGCTGCCGGTAAATGCAACCATATGGGTGTTGGTGCTTTCCACCAACTGGCGTCCCACGTCGCCACCGCCTGGCAGGCATTGAATCAGTCCATCGGGCAAGGGCGAGAAGGCTTCCATGAATTTTAATGTCGAGAGTGCGGTGTTCTCCGACGGTTTGACGATAACGGCATTGCCGGTGGCCAGTGCTGCGGCCGCTGACCAGCACAACAGGCAAAACGGGAAGTTGAATGGCAGGATAATGACGACCACACCCATCGGTTCTTTGAGAGTAAAATGAAACTGGTTGTCGACTGCCGGCCCGACTACCTTGCCGTAATCGTGACGCGCAACTTCGGCGTAATAGTCCACCGCCGTTGCCGACCAGTCGACTTCATCGGTGGTTTCCTTGTAAGGTTTGCCCATCTCGCGAGTCAGCATTTCGCCCAACACTCCCCGCGCCTCACGCATGTTAGTAGCAATTTTATGCATCAATTCGGCGCGAGCCAGGGCATTGACTTTATTCCAGGCTTTCTGGCTCTGGTTAGCAATTTCGATTGCTTCTTCGACCTCAGCCGCGGTGGTAAAAGGCATGTGACCAATGGTCTCCTCGGTCGCCGGGTTTATGGCCTCGATGCCATCGGTCGCAACACTGGTGCGGAATTCGCCGTTGATGAATAACTGGTTACTGAGTTTCTTGAGTTCCTGTATTACAGTCATAAATATATCCTCTGGTATTTTCAGGTTTCAAAGCGCTGGAACGGGATCATGCGTCACATTCCACCCAAACATCATCCGTTATCGTTTCGGACTAGCACGGTAGTACCTAGCCCTTGTCGAGATCGCGCCGGGACAGTTCATTATTTTTCCGCATCTTCACCTTACCACTGATCATTGCAACCATGCGGGATCCACATTGCCCATCCTGGCATTGGTACACAGGATCCAGATCGGTGTCAAGCGTGCAATCCAGCAGAACCTCGCCTGCCTGACAGGCAACTACGTATTCGATACCGGCCGAGTTTGTAGGGTTCCAGGCGTATGACTTGTGCTTTGTTATTCAAAATTTGCTCTCAGTTGAAATCACGGCATTAGAAACCTAACTGTCTGGAAAACCGCCGAACCTACCTTATCCTTTCGCATACCAGCCATTGTCAACATACAGGGCGTTACCGGTAATAAAGCTGGCTTCATCCGATGCTAGAAACACTACTGCCGCGGCAACTTCTTCAGGTTCACAGATACGACCCTGGGCTTCTGCGAGTGCACCTTCCTCCCATTCCTGCCCGGCCGCATCCAGTTCGCTTATTTCCCGCAGTCCATGTGCGGTCTTGACAAATCCCGGGCAAACAGCATTGCAGCGAATTCCCTGGTCCCGATACTCGACCGAAATACTTCGAGCAAGCTGTAGTACCGCACCTTTGGTCATACAATAAAGAGATTCCAGCGCATAACCCAGTTCCGAAGCTATCGACGCTGTTATTACGATCGAACCTCCCCCGTTGTCGCTCATCTCCCTGACCGCTCGACGACACACCAAAAAGGCGGACCGTACGTTGATATCCATCAAACGATCATAGTCCTCTTCGGTCGATTCGTGCAGGGGCTTTACCGTAATGGTGCCGGCGTGATTAAAAAGTACGTTGTAAGGCCCGATAGTTTCGATGGCCCTGTCAAAAGCGGCATCCACCTGCGCGGCGTCGGAAACGTCAGTTTCAATAAATTCCGCGGTACCGCCCTTCTGCCGGATTAGCTGCACGACTTCTTCGCCGGCCTCTATCTGGATGTCAAATATAGCGACAGCGGCACCCTCTTTGGCGAAGGCTAAAGAGGTAGCTCGCCCCATTCCTGCGGCACCGCCCGTGATTATTGCTGTCTTACCGGCCAGTCGCCCTGCTCGTTTACCGGTATCGGTGGTACTGTTATTACTATCGCTAACCATGTTTTGCTCTCCAATATAATTTTAATCGCATAGGTCTGCGTACCCCGCCTGCATTCCAACGCTAACTTATTTCCGCACTGTTTTGATTTTCTGAAAGAAGATAGAGAAAAGTTCCTGTTGTGACGAAATTTGTAGCTTTCCATAAACATTTCGTCGATGGATTCGTACTGTGCCTACCGATATTCCAAGGCTCCTGGCGATCGATTCCGAGGAATGCCCTTCGAGTACCTGCGCTACCACCTGGGTTTCTCGCGGCGTAATGCGCGGACTGAAAAGAGCACTCACTGTATTCTCGATTATTGTTCGATGTTCGCCTGTTTCCAGGCCCGAAGGCTCGGCTTCAAACCTGTTGTGTACATCTTGCCAGTGGCGCTGCGCCAGGCTATCAACAATCGGAACGACGCTCTGCAGTAATCGGAACTCTCGTGCGGTGAAGCGCGAGCTATCACCCGAGCGCATCAGCGAAATCACGACTGCCACTCCATTCAGGAGAAATAGGGTGTAACTAATTTCCTCGGTGAGTCCTGTCCGCACGTAGTACGAACGGTAATATTCGCTTTGATAAAAACGGTCGGGCGCTATATCACGCAGCCGATATAGCCCTGTACCAACCTTGCGGCTGCAGGCTTTGAAAAATGGGTCGAGTAGATAGGGACCTTTCAGATAGTCATCGACAAATACAACACGCCTGGCGGGCGAAAATGTATGGTACAGACAGATGGGCTGCTTGTTCTGATAATAAGCGAAGCAGACCGAATAATCGAAGTCGGTAATCGATTTGAGCGCACTAACCAGGCTCCCAGAAAATTTATCTATCCCTATAGAATCAATGCATTGGGATAACAACGAAATCCGGGCAGCGTTTCCCAGGTCTGTTTTTTTTATCTCCCTGGGACTAGTCGCCATTAGGATAATATCTCTTGAAAAGTAAGGTATGCAGTTAGTATAAAATATTCCTGTTTATGATATATACCATATATAGGACAAACGGTATGCATTTGCTTGTTTCGCATGGTAGACTATTTATCCTACAAAACTCAAGAATAAATTTCAAAGAGGGGGAAATGCACTTACCGGGGGACCGAATTGCGCAATCAAACCAGTGATTCGCGGGAAATTGATATTGAGTTTCGGGCAGTCACCAAACGTTATGATGACATCCTGGCTGTCGACAATGTGTCCCTTACTGTCGAGCGCGGCTCCTTCTTCAGCTTTTTAGGCCCATCCGGCTGCGGTAAAACGACTTCGTTACGATTGATTGCCGGGTTTGATCAGCCCACGAAAGGCGACGTTTTTATTGGCGGCGCTTCCGTCGTGGGGGTCCCTTCGCATAAGCGGCCGGTGAACATGGTGTTCCAGCAATATGCGCTTTTCCCACATATGGACGTCACTGAAAATATTGGTTACGGCTTACGTCAACGAAACCCGAAACCAGCTAAACAGGAAATAATTAAAAGGGTCGATGAAGCCCTGGAGATGGTGCGCCTGAGTGGCTTCGGCAAACGTAGGGTATGGGAATTATCCGGTGGGCAACAGCAAAGAGTGGCTTTGGCTCGTGCATTGATTAATCGTCCAACCTGTTTATTGCTCGATGAACCTTTAGCGGCACTGGATCGCAAGCTTCGCCGCGAGATGCAGATTGAACTGCAAACCTTACAACGAGAAGTCGGGATTACATTCATACTGGTTACTCATGACCAGGAAGAAGCATTGTCGATGAGCGACCGTATCTGCATCATGCGGGAAGGACAAATTATACAGTCCGGTAGCCCTCGCGAGCTGTACGACGAACCGGTTAATAAATATGTGGCCGATTTTGTTGGCAAGACGAATTTTTTTAGGGGTGAAGTGGTCGATGTCAGTGGCCCATGTATCTCTGTTAAAACCGAATCTGGCCAGGTTCTCGTTGGTAAACAGTCGAAAAGCGCACCGGCTCTGGCAATTAAGAGCAAAGCCAGTGTAGCTGTTCGACCTGAAATGATATCTATCTGTGCCGCAGACCAAAGGATAAATTCTAAAGACGTTACCATTCAGGGACAGGTAATGAACAGGATATTTCTGGGTGAGCACTCCGAATATTTGATAGCAACCGAAGGATACGGTGACGTAATGGTGTTATCTCCAAAGGCCATAGAAAGCGACAGTAGAAGCTTTGCGCCAGGTGATCATGTCTCCATCAGCTGGGGACCTGAAGTGGCTCTTGTACTTGGAGATACCTAAGGCTGTATTGTAAATCCGTCAATCACAGTCTTTTTAATATAACGGATTGATTGCAACGAGGGGAATAAAATGAGTAAAAGTAACGATGATAATAAGCCAATAAGCGCGAAGAAATTCATGCAGGTATTTGATAGCTACCAGAAAGGTTCAATTACACGCAGGCATTTCCTGGGCGTAACTGGGCTAGGTACGGCAATGGCCGTTATGGGTACAGCCGTGCCTTCACTGTGGCCAGGCAAGGCTCACGCTTTCGGTGAACTTGGTAACCGGCTGGTATTTTCGACCTGGCCGAACTACCACAACCAGATCAATCTGGATGAATTTACCGAAATGACAGGAGTGAATATTCAGATAAATGCATTTGGATCAAATGAAGAA
>JADFJT010000196.1 GCA_022566015.1 Pseudomonadota bacterium
ATGACAAGCCACTCCCGTCATTCCGGGCCTGACCCGGAATCTAATGCTAAAAGGACCAGAATGGCGATTATCTGGATTTTTAATCTGTCTGTTAGAGTAATTCCCTTTAACCACCTGCTCCCCTGCTTTTTAATTCAATACGGTTTGTTTGACATTGATCTTAACATTGTCTAGCTTAAGGAACCTCTAATCAATTCATGGACGAACAGCTTGCGCACCAAAATTACCAATATCTACGTTGTGAAACTGAGCAATAGCTAGCTATTACTTGCGTTTCACGCCTTGATCTTGATCAATTTGACACACAATCTGAATCGCCCAGAACTAATCAGAGATTCCTTAACTATCTTATCACTAGCGATGGATTGGCCTTCAGGGATGAAATTTAAATCTGCATTTTTAAGTTTTGCAATCAGTGCCCTGCTGTTTCAACCGGTGATTGCCGGTAGTGGTTTCTACTATGGATTTGATCTTGTCTCCCACTCGCTGGATACCAGCACCGAAGTCCGTTTAACCTATACGTCCCCTTCTCCGGATCCCAGTTTTCAAAGCGATGAAAGGTCGCAGTCGTTTTCAGATGCCGGGTTGCACATTGGTTATCTGTTCAAACACCGGCGCACTCAAAATTATTTTATTGCGCCCGAATTTTTTGCAAGCACGCTCGATTCCAACGATACGATTTATGGCACTAATTTCAAATTTGGTACGGATATTAATAATCTACGGGTATTTGCGATCCTGGGTGTAAATCGCATCGATGCGTTCAAGCAAAACAAATTGCAACTGGGTCTGGGAGCCGAGTACGCGATCAACGATTATTATTCGATTAGTCTGGAATGGCTTCGTATCGATACGCTAGTCGAAGACTCCAGTGCCGACAGTATTTTTGGTAGCCAAACCCTGACCACCGATACGCATACCGAACGTGACATCGAGGTGATTAAATTCTCTCTCAGGATCTATTTACTCGAATAAGGAAACCGACCATGCCAGACAAACGACCCCTCACATGGATACTTGCCGCGCTGTTACTATTCAACGCTGTCGGCGTGGTGTTGATACTGGTAGAACTAAACGATTCGGATGAAAAAGTAGCGATTTCGGCAATCGTAGTTCCCCCAGCCGAAAACGAAACGCTCGACGTTATTCAAATAGAGCCTGAAATAATTCGCGAGAACTCAACGCAGTCTGATATGGAAACTGAGCAAGCGGCTACAGAATCACCTACTCAGGACGATTCAAACCCCGATACTAAGCCAACTGAAACGGTTATAGCCCGGGTGAATGGTGCCGATATTGGCCAGTCACTATTAGACTCCTATTTAAACCAGCTAGCCTCAGCAGAGCAAAGGGCGCAGTGGGATACGCTGGGCGACGTACCACAAAAACTGGTTATGCAGGGCATTAATGACGCAGCACTGGATAATTTACTAGTACAGCTGGCGCTACAGATACAACTCGATCAAGACCCGACCACAGCCGCAAACATCGAGCAAAGCAAACGCAATATCCTGAAAAACGCGTTCCTCAACAGGCTCGCCCCAGGGCTGGTTAATGACGAGGCCATCATCAGTCAATACGCGACATTATCGGCCTCACTAAAAGGAAAACAGGAATACCGCGCCAGGCATATCCTGTTAGCCAATGAGAAAGAAGCAAGGATTGTCGATAAAGCCATCGAAGAAAAAAATAAAACTTTTGACGAGCTGGCCAAACTATTTTCGCTCGACGACGCTACCAGTTATCGCGGGGGTGACCTGGGTTATGTGCTCGATGGCCAGTTAAACGCCGAATTCGAAACCGCTATCGAACCATTGAAAATCGGCCAGATATCGAAACCCTTCAAAACCGAACTGGGCTGGCACATCGCGGTGGTTGATGACCGACGTAATGCCAGGCCCATGTCGCTGGAACAGGCGACACCGATCATTCGGCGCAAACTCGAACAACAGGCGATTCAACAGTATTTGGCTGACTTGCTGGATTCGGCCGATATCGAAGTGTTGCTTAGTTTTGAGCCGGGTGAGTAAGCCCGTAGGGTGTCAATAACCGCAGGGCATTGCACCAGTTGGCGATTCCGGTAAGACTAATCGGTGCAA
>JADFJT010000119.1 GCA_022566015.1 Pseudomonadota bacterium
CCTTTTACGTCTGTATGGCTGATGATAGCGGGCGAACCGTGGTTCACAAACAAATAAAGGCATCGCCGGATGCATTGTCGAAACTGATTGCGCCATACCAGACCGATCTGGTGATCGGCCTTAAAGGCATGTTTTCCTGGTACTGGGTGGCTGATGATGCTTTGGGTACAGAGGTATATGATTTTTTCTTGCCGAGGCGACTCAGTATTTCAGTAGTATTTTCTAGTAATTCTGGCAACGTGGCGGCGGTCAATCGATCTTCGGGCGTATGGAACAAGGGGTTATCGCCGGCGATCGACCGCCTGATCGTAATGATTTACCAGCTCGTTTAGATTAATCGCCGATTCACTCCACCTGTTTACACCAGGTTTCCCGCAGTAACAGGGTACCGACGAACGCGACCGCATTAACGACCAGCAGGCTCGATAGTGCCGTGGTGTAGGTTGTTGCCGAATATATACGCGCACCATCGGCTGTGACACCGGCCCAGTTCACATCCAGTAGCCATCCAATCAGCGGTTGCATTACCGCGCCCGAACCAACGATACACATATTCATCAGACCCAGCGAGGTACTGCTGTAGGCGATATCGTTGTGCTCCCTGACCGAACTGAAGCAAACCGTCATCGAGCACCCACCCATGCCGGTGATGAAAATAAGCGCCATCAGCATCGCTGTGCTGGTCGGGGTGAAAAATATAATGATCGCAAACGCAATTAGCTCGATCAGTACGCCCACAATTAATATCGGATTACGCCGACCCATACGGTCCGAGGCCCAACCGACCAACGGTGAAAATAGTGCCCAGCCCAGGAATAGCATCGACGTGATACCCGCCGCTTCCGCGATTGAATACCCATGCACGCTACTCAGCCAGGGTACCGCCCATAATCCGGCAAATCCGAGCATGGTCGCAGCCGTGCCAAAGCCAATCACCGCGCATAACCAGGTCTGACCGTTCGACGCCACCGATTTGAGTCCTTTCAAGCCGCTGTTGCGCGGCTCGACACTGGTTTGCACCTGCGAGCGATGGGGCACCAGCAGAAACAACAATACCGAAAGCAACAGCGCAACCACCGCCAGCACCAACATGGTTCCACGCCAGCCTATGGATTCTACCAACTGGCGCAAAGGCGCCTGACCGAAAATCGCACCACCCATTCCGACCGCTTGCAATATACCCGCGAGCATTGCGTATTGCGCCGGTTTAAACCAGTACCCGGCGATAGCCAGGGTACCGACAAAGGCGAACGCCACGGTTCCGCCGATTAATGCGCGCCCCAGCGAAGCGGTTATTAATGAGTCACTAAACGCGAAACCAAGCGAAGCGACCGCGCACAAGGCCGCCGCTACGCTCATCAACTTGCGCGGGCCGAATCGGTCGGTGAGCATGCCTACCGGAAGTTGTATCGAAGCGTAAGCATAAAAATAAAAAGCGGACAGGGATCCGAGCGCCGCGCCACCGACGGCAAAATCGCGCATCAGTTCGTTGGTCATCACGCTGGGAGATACCCGCTGGATAAACGCGTAACAGAAAAACAAGGTGCCGAGCGTGAAGCCTATGATAGCGCTTCGCCGGGTGACGGTAATCGCGGTCATTTCAGATATGAGATTTTAAATTCGATTGCAAAGTGGTGGTCTATCCGGTCAATTCGCTGCACTGAGCGCTTCGCCTTCGACCGTAATTCGGTGCATGAGTCGAAACTCGCCGTCATAGTCGTTTAGCGCGCAATGATGGGTGGCGCGATTGTCCCAGATCGCCATAGACCCTTCCTGCCATTTGAACCGACAGGTGAACTCATTTTGGCTCGCGTGCTGGTACAGGTAGTCGAGCAGGGGTTTCGACTCTTGCTCGGTCCAGTGTTCGAACTTGAGGGTGAATTCGGTATTCACGTAGAGCGCTGGACGCCCGGACAGCGGGTGGCGAATCACCACGGGATGCACTACTTCCTGCGTCGCACCATCGATATTTCCGATGCGCCCCCCGATATCATCCATGTCGACACCTACGTAAGCCTGGTCGCCAAACGAGTGACGGCTCGAATGCTCGGCTCTGAGGCCGCGCAGAAATTTCTTCATGCCATCGGACAGTGCTTCGTAGGCGGCATACATACTCGAAAACAGCGTATCGCCACCAAGACTGGGTACCGCGCGCGCATATAGCAGCGAACCCAGCGCGGGAAACTCATCGTAGGAATGATCGGTATGCCAACGTGCGCCGATATTGGTTTTTTGATGCGCCTCCTTACGAACTTCGGCGATCATCGGATGGGTTTCTACCGCCTGGAAAAACCGGTTGACGTTGATCGCTCCCCAGCGTTGGGCGAACTCGACGTGCTGATCGGGCGTTATATCCTGATCGCGAAAAAAGATAACACCATGCTCGACAAACGCGCGTCGAATTTCGTCGAACTGCTCATCGTCTATTCCAGCCGCGATATCGACGCCACTTACTTCGGCGCCAACAAAGCGGCTAACAGGGGTCACTTTGATTTTATTGTAGGTATTATTCATCTTGTGGGGGCACCAGGACCAGCTTGCCGATATGTTTCTTGGCGATAAAGTCCTGTTGCGCCAGAACAATGTCTTCCAGCGCGTAAGACTTTGACACTAACGGGCGAATCTCACCTCGCTCGATATAACCGATCAGATTTTCAAAAATTTCTTCGCGCTGGTAGGTGCAGCCGAAAAATGACAGGTCCTTCAGATACAGCGTGCGTACATCTAACTCGACGATCGGACCCGCGATCGCTCCGGCGGTGACATATCGCCCACCGCGTTTCAACACTTCGAGCAATTGTGGCCACTGCGGACCGGCGACAAGATCGACAACTACATCGACCGAGTCTGCCCCAGGCGCTTCAAGCAGATCGCTATCGCGGTCTATCACGCGATCGGCACCCAATGCCAGCACCTGATCTTGCTTGGCCAATGCGGTAATCGCGATTACATTTCCACCACGACGTTTTACCAGTTGCACGGTCGCCGAGCCTACTCCACCCGAGGCCCCGGTGACCAACACGGTTTCGGCTCCGACATTCGCGCGTTCGAGCATCCCTTCCGCGGTGCTATAAGCACAGGGAAACGAGGCGAGTTCGATATCGTTAAGATCGCTGTCTATCTTCAACGCGTCTATGGAATACGCTTTTGCGTACTGCGCAAAACCACCATCGAACTCTGAGCCATAGGTTTGACATACGAAAGCACCTGTATTGGCGTCGGTTTCACCAGGCTGCATGGGGCGTACCAGCACCCGCTCGCCGATTCGTCCGGTATCGACCGAACTCCCGACGGCCACAATCTGGCCACAGCAATCGGCTCCCTGGATGCGAGGAAATTCGAATGGCCTCCCAGACCAACTGCCATCGCTATCGTCGGCGGATGCGAAACCACTCGCTCCACCCGCATTGGTATCGGTCGTCACACTTTTTGAATACCAGCCTGTGCGGGTATTAATATCGGTATTGTTCACCCCGGCTGCACCGACTCGAATCAGTACTTCGGATGGACCCGGTTGGGGTACCGGCACATTGTCGCGGTATTCCAGCTTGTCGAAGCCACCGTGGCCGGTCAACACCACGGCTATCATTTTGTCGGGGATAGTCACTTTTTTATCGAGGTCTGCATGAAATTACTGTAGTTAAAAACGATTCGAAAATTCTCTAAAAAGCTGTTTTGTCATTCCGGCCCCCGAACCCACCGTCATTTGTATGTTGCTCATTCCTTCTAACTAGGCCATGTTGTGAGGGATGCGAGAAGGGCGCGCCGACTGTCATTTGGTGAGGACCTGTCATTGTATGTTTCTGCACCGTGCCGGAGTG
This sequence comes from Pseudomonadota bacterium, assembly GCA_022566015.1. Lineage (GTDB taxonomy): Bacteria > Pseudomonadota > Gammaproteobacteria. The sequence goes on from JADFJT010000119.1 coordinate 3,822, forward strand.
AGGCACCCTTCTCGCAAGTTTGTCGCTCCGAACAGATATCGCGAGGATTAGCCTCGTATTTACAAGTGTGGAGGACATCAACATTATTACATTGAGGAGGCCATTATGGAAATAATCGCGGGTATTGATGTGGGTAAGCAATGGCTAGACGTATCGATCGATGGCGGACGGGTTAAGCGATATGAGAATAACAGTGAAGGGATATCAGAGATCGTATTGACGCTGTGCACAGGACAAGTATCGCGAGCAGTTTGTGAGGCAACGGGGGGCTATGAACGTGGTTTGGTACAAACCTTACGAGCCGAAGGTATAGAGATACAGGTAGCGCATCCGAATAAAGTTCGAGCCTTTGCTCAGGCCTGCGGGTTGCTGGCGAAAACCGATCGAATCGACGCACAGGTACTCGCCCGATATGGACAGGTGTTTGATCAACCACCCTGTCAACGGATGGATGGAGAAGTACTGAAACTGCGGGATCTACTGCGTCGTCGCCAACAATTAATGACCACCCGGGTGCAGGAGATGAACCGGCTGGAGAAACAGATAGCTGGACCGATGCGCGCCTCTTGCGAACGTCACCTGGTCTGGCTCAATGTTGAAATAAAGGCGTTGAATAAAGCCTATGAGACGCAGTTATCCTGCCAGGATTTCAGTCAACAGGCGAAACTGTATCAGAGTGTACGAGGCATTGGCCAGTTGACCGCCACGACCCTGATCGCGGAACTACCGGAGCTCGGTCATTGCAACGGGAAATCTTTAACCGCATTGGTTGGGTTGGCACCCTGGTCGCGCGATAGCGGGCAGCACCGTGGATACCGATCGATTAGAGGTGGCAGAGCGACGGTCCGAAAAGCCCTGTATATGGCGGCGTTATCCGCGATTCGGGTAGAAGGAGAAATGCGCCGGTTTTACCAGGGCTTACGCAAACGTGGTAAGGCTGGCAAAGTGGCCTTGGTGGCCGTCATGAGAAAGCTGTTATTGCTATTAAATGTCATTGCCAAACGGGGCACACCGTGGGTGGAAATATATGTATTACCAGGAAAATAACTTGACAGACAACACAGATACTCCGGCCTGAGCGGGCCGCGTAGGTCCGGAATCCATTGCGAAGAAACCCCAGGAAAAAATTTAGCCTCGATATGTATGCTGAATTAATCGAAATAATGCTTCTTGTATAGAAGAGATTTTTAATGGATGCCGGATCGAGCCCGGCATGACGCGCAGGAACGACGGGGAAATAGGAACGACAGGAAAAGGGGGCTAACTGGTCACATCGATAACCCTATACATTCTGCTCCAGGTACCGGATCAACCTGTTTTCAATAAAATCGAATAGCCTGCCTCGACTCGCCCTGTTTGTTGCCTTTATCTCGCTGAAGGATGTGATCACGACAACAGCCCTGAGCGCCGGCAGCATCATTATGTATTGACCCCCGTTGCCCCAGGCGAATTGCACGGTGTAACCATTCAACTCTAGTTGCCACCACAGGTAGCCGTAATCGTAGGGATTAAATTGACTACGGGTATAAATCTGCATCGATTCAACAATCCAGTCGTGTGGCACAATCTGTTTTTGGCGGTACACGCCCATGTTTATCACCATCGTGCCAATCTTCAGCATGGCCGAGGGTGTCAGCACCATGTTATTGCCACCCATGTAGTTACCCTGGGGATCGCGGTCCCAGCCACCGACCCTGATACCAAGCGGACCGAACAGGTATTTTTCAGCAAACTCGCGGGTGCTCATGCCGGTGGCCCGGGCCAGGATCACCGAAAGCAAATGCGTGGATCCGGTACTGTAAACCATCTCCCCGCCGGGCTTTTCTACCAGTGGCTGAGCGAGAACATAGGTTACCCAGTTATCGCTCAACACCCAGCGTCCATATTTACCCCGGCTGGTCGACTCCAGGCCCGCCCGCATGGTGAGCAAATCCTGAAGTGTAATCGACTGTTTTACCGGGTCGGGGTGGGCTTTGAAATAATCCGGGAAAAATTCGCCTATGTTTTGTTCCACCCGATGCAGGTGCCCCTGCTCGATCGCGATACCAACCAGCAGCGACATGATACTTTTTGACGCGGACTTGATATTGACAGGCCGATTGGCGTGCATTCCCCTGCGATACTCCTCGATTATCAGCTCCCCGTTCTGCTGCACCGCAAAACTTCTAACCGGACCGACGTGAAATACCTCGTGAACCAGGGTAGCGGGGTCTATCCGCTCCACGCCTGTACTCACCGCCCCTGACGGTAGAACCGCGAGTAAAACAGCCAGAGTTGGCAGTCGAAAAATTGTTACGCAACACTTAATATCTATGCCCATGATTTCATAATATTTAAACTATTTTCCACGGCACTGGCGGTAATCAAAAGGCCAGTTGCGCAACCGCCCACGAACACCAATTCATCAGCCAGTTCAGCTAACTTGGCTATGGCGATTTCAAGTATCTCCAGGTTGGGATTTTGTTGCTTAGCCATAATGTTCTAATACCTGCCTTAATTCCTTTTTTGCTATCTCACGTTCCCGCGCCCGGCCACCTCGAATGGCATCAACCAGTGCTAATAATTGATATAGCGCAGGATCGTTCTTCGCTGCCTTTGGCACAGATCGATACAAAGGGGAAAACGATTCTCCTCGTACCTCTCCCTCAGGGTCTGGCCACACTGGCGGTAATTCTTCATCACTACCAAAATACCTGTTCAGCGGTGCAGAGGCATAGGCAGTAGGCATGCCTCGATTTAGCTCACCCCGGTCTGGCACAAAAACATACTGAATACCATGTTCCAGGAATTCACCCAGGTTGCGGATGTTTGGCCAAATATTATCCGCATCTTTAATAGCCAACCTTGCTGCTACAGCACGTTGGGCAGCCGCATGCACTTCTGAAGGGCTCATCCCCAACTCCACCGCCAACCCATTGTAAGACCAGGGTATTTTTCCCCTGGCAACCAGTTTTAACAGGAATAAAACATCTTGTGGCTTTAAATTCATATTGCATATTCTGTGTTCGCGATTCGCGAATAAAGAATAATTGTTTTATAGCCAAAGTCAAGGATCGAATTACCAGCACCCATCATTCCGGCCTGAGCGGGCCGCGTAGGTCCGGAATCCATTAAATAAACCCCTATCCTATAAAAATGCATGGATTTAGATCTATCCTTATGATTTCTCAGGTACGGGCGAAAACGCCTCAACCAACGCGAGCAATTCTTCAGTTATTTCCAACAATTCTTTGATTAATTGCGGGGCTACTTCTAGACGCCCCTCATACTCGGCTAGATTACGCGCTTTATGGCACTGATCGAGAACTCGCCACTTTACCGGGTCCAGGCCGACCGTATGCGGTAGGCACTGAAAGACTAAAAATCGATTATCCGAACGATACCCATGCCAACGCATTGCGGCTAGTGAGACCGAATGCGCAGCACTGTACAGCATAGAAAATCTTCCTTCTTCAGATATTCCTTCTACCCTGGCGTCCTGTAACCCCCGCCTTGCAGAGGCGACCATGCGATCAAACTCCCTCTGATCTGGCGGTTCTACTTTTAACTTGTTAATTCTTACTAAATTATCCAGTTGATTTAATGCCATGCTCATCTCCTTTGATTAATATTTTCGGCTGCTCCATAACACGGGTAACAAAACTATCACCCCCTTTTAATCTGGCAACAAAGTCTTTCTTATCGTAAATAGTCGGGTTTATTGTTCTCTGCAGCGACTCCTCTAACGGCAAGAGCGCTTCCACCACATTACCATAACTTAAATCCTTACCGACGAGCATCAAGTCGATATCACTCGTGCTTATTTCCGTGCCTTTAGCGATCGAACCGTATATAAATGCCAATTCAATATTTTCACCCAACGGGATAAGCGCATCCCTTATTTGATCGGCCACACCAAATGTCTTCTTAACGATACCGACTAATTCTTCGTAAACAGGGCTATCCACATTGGCCTGGTAATAATTCTGATTCCCTTTCTTCGTCGTAAACAACAAACCAGCACTGACAAACCGATCCAGCTCACGACTAACCGTGCCACGCCCCATAGCGGCCCAACGCATAATTTCATTAGTGTAAAAACTCTCATCCGGCTTGCCGAAAAGAAGCCCTAACACCTTTTGCTGTGTTTTGGTGAATAAGGCATCACCAATTGAAATCGTGGTCATACTAAAGATTTAAATCCCTAATTTGGGTACTATAATCCCCATTTTGGGTATTAACAAGTATCGTATTCGAAGACTTCGATTATCACTGACATACACTGGTAATCTTCGTAATCCCGGCCCCGTCATACCGGGCTCAATCAGGTACGAATTGATCGCCATGGATCGTAGAAATTCAACGGGGGTGTTTGGAATACCCCTTCCCATTGCAAGCCACCTCCAAACCCGCCGTAAGGAATGAGTCAGTACAGGCAACACTTTTTGTATTTATTGCCGCTCCCGCAAGGACAGGGATCGTCGCGGCCGACTTGCGGCTCGGCTCG
>JADFJT010000120.1 GCA_022566015.1 Pseudomonadota bacterium
GCGCCCCTCGCCATCGGCAAGTATTTGAACTTCGGTATTAGCGGCCAGTGATCCAATATTAGGTCTATAATTCGGTATACTCTCCGTACTTTCCTGATCGATTAAGTGGAGCGAAAGGTCTTCGTCGGGGGCCTTGTTTTCATTGTCGAATGCGGTAGATTCGCCATCACCAAGGAAGCTCGTTACATCATCATCGGTGATCACCATGGTTTGATCTTCGTCAAAGATACGCTTTATGGTTTCTTCACCCAAATCCGTTACGGCCTCGCTATCGATGCTGATGGAATCTTTGCGCGCCTGAACTGTAACAGTCGGATCAACCTCCGACGGACCTAATGATAAATCTGTATCCAGGGCCGTTTCGTTATAAGTTTCATCAATCTGCCGGGATTCATCCGACGGATCTAATGAAATATCTGTATCCAGGGCCGTTTCGTTATAAGTTTCATCAGTCTGCCGGGATTCATCCGACGGATCTAATGAAATATCTATATCCAGGGCCGTTTCGTTATAAGTTTCATCGAGCTGCCGGGATTCATCCGGCGGATCTAATGATAAATCTGTATCCTGGGCCAATTCGGAATAAGTTTCGTCGAGCTGCCGGGATTTGCTCGACACTGCCTTTTTAGCGCCTGATTGTGCGTCTTTTTCAGCCTTTTTTTCGGCCGCTTTTTTTAATGCATCTAACAATAAACTCATGGACGGGCTCTATTGACTCTATTCCGAGAATATTTTCGGATTCAGATAACGTTTAAAGTCCTTCAGACTGCCGTCCAGGCTTGCATTGTCGATAATGCGTGTCCTGAGAAAAATAACCAGCTCGGTTTTATCCAGTAATCGAGTTTTAGTTCCGAATAATAAGCCCACGCCTGGTGTATCGTGCAACCCCGGAAGACCTTCGCTGGTTTTTCTGGCTGTATCTTGCATTAAACCCCCGATAACCGCAGTATGCCCATTAGCGACTCGCAGCACGGATTCCATTTCACGCACTTGAATCTCGGGTATGGGCGATACGACACCGGCAGCAGCAAGACTAGGGTTAGGATCATTAACGAAGCCTAATATACGCGTAATTGTGGGGCGAATATTAAGAATGATTTCATCGTTAGAGGTGATAAATGGGGTCACATTCATCACAAAACCCACTGGAACCGTTTTTAGATTACTGGAAAAAGTGGTTGTTACGTTACCACTTTGATCCGTCACGGTGTCCGCTTCGATCTCGAAGTAGACTTTATTATCTGCAACCTTGAGTATTGATGTCTGGTTATTCAATGCCATGATTTTTGGGCTGGACATGACCGAAACATCACCAAACGAGCCAAGTGCCTTAATTGCGGCTTCTACCGTTCTATCGGCATTGGTATCGATGAAAGTTGCAGACAGGAATGGTGTTGTCCCAAGGGTTCCGCCGAGCAGGCTTTGCTGCACGCTCCAGCCGTCGCCATTAGCGATACGCGACCAGTCGACACCTGCCTGAAAATCATCATTCAGCGTAACCTCTACGACAGTCACTTCGATCAGGACTTGTTTGCGCGCGCTGCTGAGAACCTGGTCGACAAAACGTTGAATATCCTCATGGGCCGCAGAGGTGGTTCGTACTGAAATAATGCCAGATTCACGGTTTGAAATAACTGTTCCCGACTGACCATCTGCTGAAGCGAGCAGGGCAATATTATCTTCCAAAGTTTGCCAAAAGTTATTCGACGCTTCATTACTCACCGAGGTTGTCGAATTACCACTACTTCCACCGTCCCCACCACCCGAAGCGATTTGGGTAGCAATAGTCACACTGGATGTCGTATTACGCGCCATATTCAGGTAATCAATCGTGTAAATACGGGTAAAGGGGCGATCCTGCTCGACAACTAAATTGGGGCCGTCGAGATAGTAGCGTAGGGATACCTGACGAGAAATTCTTTTTAATATTTGCGGTAGTGTTTGATTGATCGCATTGATGCTGACCTTGCCAGATATAGACGGATCGATATCGAGATTTATGCGCGCGTCTCTTGCGAGTGCAAAAAGCAATTCGTTAGCCGGCAAATTTGTCGCGACAACGGTAAATGTCTGAAGTTTCTCGGCGGGTTCTGGTACAGCAATAATGGGTACCTGCTCAACCACGGGAGGTATATCGATCGCAGCCAGTTCAACTTCAGGCACGGCTTCGTCAACATGGCCCGATACCGCCATTCTCTCATTCTTTGCTAAAAAGCCTTGGCAAGCCGACAAACTGATTATAACGAATAAGGCGAAAAAAATTTTCATTAATTTTGTTTCCAGGTTAAAGCAGTGCTTTTTTCATTCGGTAAACAGAGTGTAAATAAGGTGAATTAACTTTGACCGATTCGGGCAAGCGTTTCAATTCGCGTTTTCCCTGTGAGACGGAATCAAATTCGTTATAAAACACTCGATAGATGCGATGTTTTTCGAAAAATCCTTCGTACAGGTAAGTTTTATTTAAATCCAACGGCCAGTCATTTAGCAGGTAGTCAGTTAGTTCTTTTGCGGCTGACCTGCTTCTCACCAGCACTTGTATCGATACATTGTCGCCATCGGCCTGACGCAACCACTCTCGGCTTTGCTGCACTTTAGCGTCAATCCATTGCCTGTAATCCAGAGTGATATCAACTTTAGATTTAGTGCCAACGACTTCTTGCTCAGAATCGGCCGGTCTGGAATCGACTGTCACGGCTTTTGACTTTGGCTTCACTACAATGTCATCGTTATTTTCGATAACTTCACCGGCATTACTAGTTACCGTTTTATTGGTAGCTGGCTTTTTTATATCCAGGCTTCCTACATCCATACTTTCGTCTACTACTGTACTAGCGGCAGCGATCTGTACCTGGAACTTCTTGCTAACCCTCTCTTCGTTGATTATTTCTGCTTTTCCTACCGGGCGATCTTTAATAAATTTTACGTCTGATGCTGTTTTTATATTCTGTGGTTTTACCACTATATCTGCTGCTTGAACGACTGCCGATTGTTGAATGCCTAAATTGTTGGCCGAGGCAGTGTTTTTGAATACGGAATGAACCAGGTCAGTCACGAACAAAGGGTTATTTTTAAAAACAGCAAAAGAGAACGCTAGTAGAACCAACAGGGCTAGCCACCATAGTAGTTTCGATTTCTTATTCTGCACAGTGTTAAAACTACTGTCATTCGCCGCTGCTATCACATGTTTTAATTTTAGATTATGTGTGCTTTCTGAATAGGCAGACAACAAAACCTTATCAGCAATTATATTAATACGGCGCAACAGCCCTTCTGAATACTGCTCTATTTTTTTCGCGACGGCCGGCTTAATTAATTCTGGCCCACTATAACCAACTTCGCGCATTCTAAAATTAAGATATTCATGTATCTCGTCCCGTGTCAGTGGCGATAAATTAAAACTGTGTGTAATTCGTTCACGCAATTGCCGTATCGATTTTTGCGCCAGATTTTCATCCAGCTCGGGCTGTCCAAACAGTATAATCTGCAATAATTTATTTTGATCGGTTTCGAGATTAGACAAAAGCCTTATTTCTTCCAGCGTGTCGATAGGCATTCCCTGAGCTTCTTCGATAAACAGTACCACCTGTTTATTTTCCGTGTGGCGCTGCAACAGATATTCCTGCAACAAATGCATAACCTGATGTTTCGAGGCATCTTTCTCGACGGGTAATTTTAGCTCACTCGCGATCACGAACAGGATATCTTCCGGTGATATACTGGGATTACCAATATAAATGGTTTCCACAGACTCGGGAAGTTTGAGCTGTAGCATCCGGCAAAGCATGGTTTTGCCACTTCCGACTTCGCCAACAACTTTGATAATACCCTCGCCACGTTCGATAGCGTAAACCAGTGCACCAAGGATATCGCCACGTTTGCCGCCGCGGAAGAACAGGCTGGTATCCGGTGTGATTTTGAATGGCGGCCGCTCGAGGCCAAAATATTCTTCGTACACGACTACTTCTCCTCCTCGAAGCGATCCATACGTCCGTACAAGGTGGTACGGTTCACACCTAGCATACTTGCAGCTTTGCTGACGTTGCCATGGTGTTCCTGCATCGCCAGTTCGACCAATTCCTTTTCTACTGATTTCAGCATTTGATCGAGTTGAAATTCCTCAGAAAATAAACAACGCCTGAGCCAGTCTTCTCTGCTGGTTTTATTACCGGGCTGCATCGGCCCTGTCATTTCTAATTTGAGAACTTCAGGTTTGATAGTCTGCCCTGGATACTTGGTCGACAGACGAATTACAATATTCCTCAACTCTCGCACATTTCCTGGAAAAGTATAATCATTCCATAGGCTTAGCGCATCATCATCGAGTTGAAAAGTGAGTATTTGTTCGCTCGCCTGCTGCTTAAAATAATCCAGCAGTTCTACTTTATCGCCGCTTCTTTCGTGCAGTGAAGGAACCCGAACCGTCAATACACTCAACCGATGGTACAAATCCTCCCGGAATTGGCCATTTCTGATCACTACCGCGAGTTCCTTATTGGTGGCCGAAAGCACGCGCACAGATGCGTGACGTGGCTTAGTTTCGCCGATGCGATAAAATTCGCCATTTTCAAGTACACGCAGCAATTTAGCCTGCAAATCGAGCGGCAGATCGGCCACTTCGTCAAGCAGTAATGTGCCACTGCCAGCCTCTTCAAAAAAGCCTTTCTTGGTTTCAGTGGCCCCGGTAAATGAACCTTTAGTATGACCAAATAATTGCGATTCGAGCAAATCACCATTAAACGCGGCACAATTCAAGGTCAAAAACGGTTCGCGCTTGCGCGTACTGCATCGATGAAGATTACGAGCGGTCACTTCCTTGCCGGTGCCCGACTCGCCTTCAATCAGGACCGAGTAGGGTGAATCCGCAAGCTGCTGAATTTGCATTCGTAGCAATTCAATGGCCTGGCTAGAGCCTATAAGGCCTTCGATCCCACTCTCACCAGCTTTCCCGCCCCCGGCTTCGAGTTGTTTTTTCAGACGCATCCTGATTTCTGCGATATCACAGGGCTTTGCGATGAAATCAACCGCGCCATCTTCCTTGGCCTGTAATACGTGTTTTTTATTGTCTTGCCCGGACAGAACCAGTACCCGTGTGGATGGATGCATTTGCGAAATTTTTCGAATCACTGCCAGACCTTCATCTGGCTTATGCGTATCAGGCGGCAAGCCAAGATCAACCAGGGCTAGCGCCGGGGACTCCTTCATTTTGCTCAAGGTTTCGAAGCTGGAAGGACGATCTACCGCTCGCTCAATCTGATACTCATCGCTCAGCACATACTCAAGGCTATCGGCGATAATGGCATCATCGTCGACCAGCAATAACGTCGGTTTATTCGTGTTTATTTGTGGCATACCAACCTTGGTGAAATCCAGTTTTCACAGTATAGTGTCTAAAACTCAACAACTCAAACAATACTTTAATATTCGTTTCAAACTGTTTGATATATAAGAGAAAAGTGATTTATTCGAAATATCAGTTACACCCGCCGTAAAATAATAAATCCAGATTTTCCCCCACTAAATCAATTGCTTACTGGTAAAAACAGGGCGAACAATATTATCTCAACTGAATCTAGAAAAGTGTGGACTAGTCCACATATTTTACCAAGGCGGCGACGCTATTGATTTTTAGCAATAGAATCAGAGGATTAGCAGCAACCTGTTAAGGACAGTTTATACCGGAGACGGGTTCCCTTTCTCTTCATGCAGTATGCAGGCGGGCATTTATGGTGGCTGTTCGGATACACTCGCCTCCAGGCTTCGATATACGTAATCGAGCGTCCCGTAAACACCTGTGGTGGCGGTAGACGTTAGTTGGTAAGTTGTTATCAACGTCGTACCTTCTGTGTGTGTAGATAAAGTACAGTCGAGCTCTATTGTAAATTTATCCAACGCGGCGCCTGTAGCCTCAAATGTCGGATTAGTAGTCAGGCAACTTGGGAGCTGCGGTGATGGTGGAAAGACCTGGTATATGCCCCATTCAATCCCTGCCCGCGCGGCCTGCATCGCCCGCGCACCCTGCAGGCTATACACCAGTGTGGTTTGCTGGACGACTCTGGCATTGATCATATAAACACTCAGCACAGCCACTACGGAAAGCAAAAATATCGCGGTAATCAATGTGAAGCCGGATGCTTTTTTATTCATGGAACATTATCCACGTGTACCTGATGCAAAAGCGAAATAGACTCACCCGTAGCGACATCGTCGAGGGTTATCTCTATCGTTACAAGACCACCACGGCTCGCTGTACCTGCCACATAAGATATAGAACAGGCCGCTACCTGGGTCACAACCAGGCCGCTCACCCCACCGGTAGGTAGCAAGGTAGGGTTAGGCTGCACTGTCTGGTAGGCATAGTTGCTATAGCGCGTCATGCTCCTGCTCCCCGGAGTACAGATATAGCTGATTGGGCCATCGACGATGAACGCGCGTTGCCCGGGAGATTGCTGTGAAAACTGGAATGGCGTACTCAAAGTTAGACGATGTTCGATCCCCGCTCCCAGGGGGGCATCCGCCAGACCGAGTGTGGTCCCCGCCGGGGTCATAACGCCAAGGTCACCGAGCACGGCATCACTGTATATGTTGAGGGTCGCATTGGCGGACGCAGTGTTATATATTACCAGGCGCTGGTCTAGCACTTGCATGGCAGTAAGATTCAATCTACCTAGAAAATTGAACACTGCGTCTGGGCTGGTAAAATCTAGAATATCGTCGACAGGATCGATAAATAGGCCACCGATTTCATCGCGATAACGTGCGCCGCCTATGGTATTGACCATTTCCAGCGCCCACCCGCCACCAACTGCAGTCGTGCGAATACTATTGGGCAACGCACGTCGCACATCGCGTGCGATCTGGCGTAATGCCATTTCAGCCTGATCGACTAGCTGCTGACGCCTGAGCTGGTCACTATAGGCCTGGATCGGCGTGGTGATCAATAACCCGGCGCCACCCGCAAGCACCCCTAACAATACGATCACGATAATAATTTCGAGTAACGAAAAAGCCGCCTGCCTGGAGCGCGTTTGCATCAGTAATTGGTCCGATAACCGCTCAGAAGGATTGGGTCGATGGCCGGGTGGAATACGCTGATGTCGATACGTAACGAATCGGCCACGGGTATCAAGTTGAGGGGATCACCGAGGGGATCACCGCTAACCGTGACGGTAATTGTGTAAGCGCTCAAAGTGCCGATGGCATTGCCATTTTGATCCCTGACTACCGTATCGGGCAGCGCATTAAAATCCTGCACGTCATCATAGTCAGGCCTGGTTTCACCACCGATACCATCCGGGTCGTTAAACGCCTTGAGCAGAATTTCTTCCATATAGGCTTCGGCAATCGAGACCGCCTGTTGCTGGATCATCGGATCGGCACTGCCGCGAATCGTGCTGGTGTAAACACTCAGTAACGCGGTTGCGGCGATAGCCAGTACAACAATCGTGGTAATCACTTCTATTAACGTGAACCCCGTGTGACGTCTGATTGTTGATTTACAGCACATCGACTAATCCCGTCTGAGCGTAAACTTTGAAACTCGGCGGTGTAGCGCCACCCGTCAGCATTATAGTCACGTCGCCCCCGGTACCGAGTGTCCCGCGTGCATTAAATATGATAGTCGCGGGTGTCAGGGAAAATCCGCCGGGGATATCGGAGTTTTTGTAAGCATTGCTGCGATTGGCGGGATCAATATCGACATCACCGACCGCAAGCGGGCGGAAGATGCCGAGCTACGATCCGAGCGGTACAGGATTCGGTGCGAGCAATTAGAGCAGGGGCTTTCCAGGGAAAGATCGACATGACTGGCGATTCAATCAAAGAGCTGGAGCTTGAGGTGCTGTGCCCTGATTGCGATGGGCGTGGGTGGGAGTGGTACACCAAGACTCGTTGCGAAATCTGCAACGGCGCCGGTTACATGCCAACTGAACTAGGCGAAAGAATCCTGGCGTTGATGCGCTACAATTTCAGATCGATAAATAGCTGGAGGTAGAAACGATGGAACTCTGCCGGCTAGGGAACCACTGCCTGACGGTTTGTCCGTACTGCGACATGCTATTTGACGTTCCAACCGGTGATATATCCCAAGCGGATGCGGCGGACTCCGTCCTTCTGCTGTACAAGAATCACTTACTAGCGGCTCCCGACTGCAAGGCCAGGTCCGAAGATGCACCATCATTGATGGAATCTCT
>JADFJT010000197.1 GCA_022566015.1 Pseudomonadota bacterium
GGATGCTCATGTGGCCGGATTGTTGGTCCGATTGCCCTACGATCAGGTCAACCAGCTCATCGTTAAATTCGGGTACGTCCATGAGTTTAGTCCAGGGCCATTTCAGGCAGGGGCCGAACTGTGCCATGAAATGCCGCATACCGGCTTCACCGCCTGCAATCCGGTAGGTATCGAAAACGCCCATTTGTGCGTAGCGTAAACCGAAGCCGAAGCGAACCGCATCGTCGATGTCCTGCGTCGTCGCAATACCATCCTTGACCAGCCAGAGCGACTCGCGCCAAACCGCTTCGAGCAGGCGATCGGCGATAAAGGCTTCAATTTCTTTTTTTACGTGAAGTGGGTGCATTCCGAGAAAATCGTAAATTGCCCGCGCTCGCTCTATAGTTTCGGCGCTGGTGTTTTTACCGCCGACGAGTTCGACCAGTGGTAATAGATAAACCGGATTAAACGGGTGGGCGACTAATAGACGTTCGGGGTGTTGCATTTTCGCCTGTAGATCAGAGGGCATAATTCCCGAGGTGGACGATGCGATAATTGCCTCGATACTCGCAGAAACTTCAATTTCGGCGTATACGCTTTGTTTAATATCAAGTCGTTCCGGCACAGATTCGACAATCAGCTCAGCATTCTTTACCGCTAGTTCGACGCTATCGGCATAATCGACTCTGCCCTCGTTACGGCGAGGCACGCTGGTCAGCTTGCTATAGGCATAGCGGCTGTTTTTTAGCACCGCGTCCACTTTTTGCTCGGCATTATCAGCAGGATCGTATATCACTACATCGATACCATTTTCGATCAGTCGCGCAATCCAGCCAGCACCGATGACGCCGCCACCGATAATCGCGGCCTGTTTAATTAATGACATTTAAATTTCCACCAAAGTGAATTAAGTCCGTCATTCCAGTCTCCCCCGCTCGTCATTCCAGCCTCCCCGTTCGTCATTCCGGCCTCCGAGCCGGAATCTTATATCCATTACTATGCCCGCGATAGATTCCGGGACCCCGGACCGCTGCTTTCGCGGCGGCCCGACGTATAGGAATGACGAAAGTTTTGTTAAGTAAGTACCATTCATTGCTAACCTCTTTTATATATTTCGCGGAGCAGGTTTTCTCAATAGCAGTTTTTCGCGGACTTCAGGCGGCGTCAGTATCGACGCTCTCATATGGGTCATCACCTATTCGGCCCCGGCAAAGTTCATCGTGCCGCAGTCGATCCTGCGAGCTTCCAGAACCTGTTACGGCACAGGTAAATGAATGGGTCAAAGCTGGGTGTTAAAGGCATAGATGTTTTCCTCAGTATTGGTGCAATCATGTCATGGAAATTTCAGGTATGATTGTGTTTTAGCGCAATTTATTTACCGTTTTACGAAATGACGATTTTTACCTCCAGCGATAAAACCTTGAGTGTCACCTTGCTGGTAATTCCCGAGTCCTCAATGATGTCGCTCGCTTCGACCCTGGATACGATGCGTGCCGCGAATCGCATTGCCAGTCGCGAACTGTTCGACTGGAATATCGTTACCTTAAACAATAAACCAGCACCTTTAACCTGTGGAATCCCGATTGCGCCGCAGAGTAATTTCGATGAATGCGCCAGCGGCGATATTCTGTTCGTGATCGCAGGCTTTAATCACCAAAATCACGTGGGCAAAGCAGAATTGAAATTGATCAAGAAGGTGAGCCGCCGCTTCAAGCTTGTGGGGGGAATCGAGGCGGGGAGTTGGTTGCTCGCCCGGTGCGGTTTGCTCGATCGAAAAGCGGCGACTACCCATTGGGAAGATCTGGAAGAGTTTAGGACCCAATTTCCCGAGGTGAATTTAAAGACTGATCGCTTCGTGATCGATGGCTCGGTATTTACCACTGGCGGTGCATCACCTACCTTCGATTTAATGCTGCACCTGATTCGCGTACGCTACGGTTACCCGCTCGCACTTGAGGTATCGAGTGCGTTTATCTACGATAGTGCGCACGACGCCACCGATACGCAACCGCTGGTATCGCTTGGCTCGCTGGAAAATCGCGAACCAC
>JADFJT010000024.1 GCA_022566015.1 Pseudomonadota bacterium
CAGGTTATGTGCGCAGGCGTTTAATTGAACAGGGTACGGCGTTCGTCGTCCCCTGGGTTCAAATGTACCTGCCATCTTTGGGGATGGAGCTGCGGAGGCGCTCGCACCGGAAAAAACCATTGGTGGTTGATCGCTTTAGCCCGGCTACTCAGGTGGTGTTAATTAATTGGCTACTCCGGCGCGTTGGGGAATCGGTAACGCCTTTAGCGCTATCGAAACAACTCTGCTATAGCGCGATGACGATGAGCCGAGCACTGGATGAATTGGAGGCATCAAAGATTGCTCAAGTGGAGCGGTTTGGTCGCGAGCGATTTGTGACCTTCACTGCGGACCGTCAAGCTATCTGGCAAGAGTCACTCCCCCGATTACGAAACCCGGTTAGTCGTACTGTGCGCATTATTGAGCAGGAACTCAATCGACAGGATGTGTTGCCTGCGGGTACTGCGGCCCTGTCTCACAGATCGATGCTGAATGATCCTGCCTACCCTGAATATGCAGTTAGTCGCGATGGCTGGAAGGCAATGGAAAAAAAGGGAATGGAAAAAATTCCCGTGGAGGAGCCAGGCACATGCCTGGTGCAGATTTGGTGTTATGACCCAAAGGTATTGGAGGTGGATGGATACGTAGATCCGTTCTCCCTATATCTTAGCCTCCAAAATGAAGCAGATGAACGTATTGAAATGGCGCTGGCAGAGATGATGGATCAATATCTATGATTAAGGGGCTAGATAAATTTCGTGAACATTTCGCTGGCTTTGCTGATCGTTATGTATTGATAGGGGGCGCTGCCGCTGATTTAGTGATGGATGAGGCCGGTGTTGATTTTCGTGCAACTAAAGATTTTGACATTGTACTTTGTATCGAGGCGCTGGATAAAAGCTTTGCTGAAATGTTCTGGGCCTTTGTGAAAGCGGGTGGTTACCAGAATCAACAGCGCAGTACAGGTAAGAAGGTCTTTTATCGTTTCAATAAGCCGCGAGATGAGCGCTATCCATTTATGTTGGAATTATTCTCACGTGCTCCCGATACACTGGTGTTAGGTGATGACAGTCATTTAACCCCCATACCTATAACAGAGGATGTTTCCAGCTTGTCTGCAATTTTGCTGGATGATGATTACTACCAGTTTTTGCACCAGCACAAAACCGAAATTGACGGTGTTCCTGTTGTCACCGGGGCATGTTTGATCCCGTTGAAAGCAAAGGCCTGGTTGGATTTGAACCAGCGCCGGGATGCTGGTGAGAATGTGGAATCGAAAGAAATTAAGAAACATAAGAATGACATCTTCCGATTGTTCCAGATCCTCTCTCCTGAATTACGAATTGAATTGCCCGGATCCATCGCACAAGACATGGAGCAATATTTCGGTGCTATCAAGGTAGAGCCAGATCTGTCATTGAAACCTTTTGGATTGGCAGGGTTAGGAGTTCTTGATGTGATTAGTACGCTCAGTCAGATATATGGGCTTCCAGATCAAGCGGGTGAGAAGGGCTAATGGGGGACAATAAAAATGGGTGCAAAATTCATGGTCAATCAACGCATCACCGAACTTCTATCTAAGGCAAAAGAACCAGACCGGGTTTTCCCTGCGACGGACCTCTACAACGAAGGCTGGATGCTTCGCCTGGTCATTGACTGGTTTAGCCGAAATCCACATGTGGATTGCGATATCCAGTTCCTGGAGGGCTCGCGGTGGTATTCAGAAGCATTGTTACCGTCCCAGTTCCTGACCCGGCAACGCGGGGATAAACTCGCCGAGTCATGGACCCATGCGGATGGCGTAATCGGCCACTTTGATATCGGCAAAAACGCAGATGGTGATTTGACGCTAAACGAGGGTGCTACGCAGCTTGTCGTTATCGAGGCAAAAATGTTTAGCAAACTTTCAACGGGCGTCACGAACGCGAAGTATTACAACCAGGCCGCGAGGAATGTTGCCTGTATAGCAGAAATCGCGAGTCGCGCTGGCATCGTACCGGCGTCTTTTGAAGATATTGCATTTTACGTTATTGCCCCGGAGGTCAGGGTTGACGAAGGCGTGTTTTCTACCGAGATGACCAAAGATGATATCCGCGAGACTGTGCGACGGAGAGTTTCCGAATATGAAGATCAAGCTAAGCTCGAATGGTTCGGGGAATGGTTTTTGCCGACACTTGAGTCGATAGGATTACGCTGTATTACCTGGGAAGAACTGCTCGCTGTAGTGTCGGAGCACAGTGAGGCGGAGGGTAATGAACTGAGTGATTTCTATGCCAAGTGCATAGAGTTCAACAAATTTGCGGCACAGCGATATACGCTTTAACTATTAGAGGTTTTTACTTTTGCGAAAATTGATAAGGCGTTTGATTTTTATAGATTCCGTACCGGATCGAGCCCGGCATGAC
The DNA here is from genome assembly GCA_022566015.1 of Pseudomonadota bacterium. GTDB lineage: Bacteria > Pseudomonadota > Gammaproteobacteria. The sequence goes on from JADFJT010000024.1 coordinate 2,385, forward strand.
GGGGCCGGAATGACGGGTTTTATTTAAACGCTGAGAACCGCCTCGGCCTGCAAATCAGCATGATAAGAAGACCGCACCATCGGGCCGCTCGCAACCTGGTCGAAACCGATGGAGTAGGCAAACTCGCCAAGCGCATCGAATTCATCAGGGGTAACAAAGCGCTCTACTGCCAAATGATCGAGGCTTGGTTGCAGGTATTGACCTAGTGTCAGCATATTCACGTCGTGGGCACGCAGATCTCGCAGTACCTGTTTAACATCGGCAATTTCTTCACCCAGGCCCAACATTAAGCCCGATTTAGTCGGTACCTCTGGATACATATGCTTGAATTTCTTTAGCAGGTCGAGCGACCACTGGTAATCCGAACCGGGGCGAACTTTTCTGTACAGGGCGGGTACCGATTCGAGGTTATGATTAAACACATCGGGGGGTGATTTCGCTATTATATTCAGCGCGACATCCATGCGACCACGGAAATCCGGTGTCAAAATTTCAATTTTAATCGTCGGGTTCAGGCGTCGAGTTTGCTCGATACAATCGATGAAATGCTGAGCACCGCCATCGCGCAGGTCGTCTCGATCGACCGAAGTAATGACCACGTAGCTTAAACCCATATTTCGAATTGTTTTCGCCAGGTTGTAGGGTTCTTCTCGGTCGAGTGGGTTAGGGCGCCCATGACCAACATCGCAAAACGGACAACGCCGCGTGCAGATATCACCCATAATCATAAATGTCGCTGTGCCCTTGGAAAAACATTCGCCCAGATTGGGGCATGATGCTTCCTCACAAACGGTATAAAGGTTGTTTTCGCGTAGAGTGGATTTTAGTTTTTGTACCAGATCACCGGTTGGTGCTTTGGCTCGAATCCAGGGTGGCTTGCGCTGTATGGTTTTGGACCGCACCACCTTGATTGGAATGCGTGCCAACTTATCAGCTCCTTTTAGTTTGACTCCCTGAACCACCCGATTCACTTTATTCACAATTCATATTCCTGATTAGAATGCCTGCCAGTTCCCGGCCCGTATGCTCAAGACCCGGCTTAACACCGAAATCCGCCATTTGGGTTACTACGAGGCCCTCGTATCCACAGGGATTAATGCGTTCGAAAGGGCTCAAATCCATATCGATGTTAAGGCTGAGTCCATGATAACAACAACCCTTTCGAATACGCAATCCGAGCGCTGCTATTTTGGCCTCTTCGACATAGACGCCCGGCGCATCGTCTTTGCCCGTGGCTTTAATACCATACTGCGCCAATAACTCGATAATCGACATTTCGATGCGCGTGACCAACGTGCGTACGCCCAGCTCGAGTCGTTGAATATCGAACAGACAATATAACACCAGTTGCCCCGGACCGTGGTAAGTGACCTGGCCCCCGCGATCGACCTGGATCACCGGGATTTCACCGGGCGTGAGCAAATGCTCGGCTTTGCCATTCAGACCCTGAGTGAAAACTGGCGCGTGTTCGGTAATCCACAATTCGTCTGGCGTATTCACATTACGATTGTGGGTTAGGCTTTTCATACTATCCCAGGTATTCTGGTAGTCGCTTCGTCCCAGATATTCGATAATAGTGCGTTCTTCAGGCATTAACAGATTAGGGTCCAGGCAATAATATTAACTGATTACAGCGACATTACCACCTGTTCACATTCGTACAAATCCTGGTAAATGTCTTCTAATTGCTGCCGACTATGAACGGTAAAAGTAAGTGTCAGGGCCGTATATTTACCCTCTTTACTCTGGCGTTTGGTGACTTCTATAAATTCTGCCTGCGGGCAACGAGCCTTTACCAGTTTTAAAACGATACCTTCGAACTGCGCGGATTTGTTGCCAAAAACCTTGAGTGGAAATCGGGTTGGGTATTCGAGTAAATCCAGTGGGGATCCAGTTGGCGATGATTTTTCGGGCACGCTATATTCCTGATTTGAACATCAATTTGATACCATCGATAGCTTTGTCCCACAAGCCACCATCGTTGACGGCGTGCGTCGCGACTATGGTTTCACTGACGATGGTTTCCTCGTCGAGCTTGATGCTGACTAGCCCGAGCTCCTGTCCGCGAGTAATCGGGGCTGAAATCTGGCTCTCTATATCCATCGTGGCGTCCAGTTCCTGATAACGACCTCGCGGTATTGTGATATAGATATCCTTTGCTACTCCCATAGACACTTCCTTTCGATCGCCATACCAGACGCGGGTAGTCTTCAAGACTTCATTTGCACGGTAAACACGGTGAGTTTCGAAATAACGGAAACCGTAATTTAATAGCGCCTGACTATTTTGTGTGCGCGATTTGTCTGAGCCTGCTCCGAGAATCACCGAAATCAGGCGCATATCGTCTCTTTTGGCCGATGAGACGAGACAGTACCCTGCGCCTTCGGTATGTCCGGTCTTTACTCCGTCCACTGACTTATCACGCCACAACAATCGATTGCGATTGAATTGACGAATACTGTTGAAGGTATATTCCTTTTCTCGGTAATAACGATAGGTGTCCGGAAAGTCACGAATCACGGCCCGGGTTAAAATAGCGATGTCACGCGCAGTACTATAATGTCCTTCTGCAGGCCAGCCAGTGGCGTTCTGAAAATTGGTGTTGGTCATCCCCAGCAACTTCGCCTGATGATTCATATACCCAGCGAAAGCCGACTCTGAACCAGCAACGTATTCGGCCAGCGCAATGCTGGCATCGTTGCCCGACTGGATAATAAGCCCCTGCATCAAATCCAGTACCGATACGCGTTTGTTCACCTCCACAAACATTTTTGAACCTTTTATACGCCAGGCTTTTTCGCTAATTAACACCATGTCGTCGAGCGTGATATCGCCACTAGCAATCGCCATATCAACCAGATACGCGGTCATCAGTTTGGTGATACTCGCGGGTTCGATACGTTTGTCCGGATTTCGCTCGGCCAGCACACGCCCGCTGTCGAAGTCGAGCAAATAATAACTGTCGGCTTGTATCGATGGGGGGTCGGGAACTGGCTTTGGCGTAGCCCCTAAGCCGTTGGCAAAAAGAAGTGCGGCGGCAACAACTGTAGTGGTAACAATCTTCATTAAGTTTGCGATATGGAAGCAGATGGAAAACGACGCGATTGTAGCGATCAGGCGCAGCAGTAACAAGATAATTTACCTAAACGAGAATTAATCCTTGCTGTAAATACTCGGCAAGCTGTTAAATATTTAGTTACTGCTCAGATCTAAGGTGTAATACGTGAGTATGCAATTGCTTAGTCACTGCTTGCAGGCACCTTGATCTCTAGTAAAATGACTATTTTGCAATGCAGTATTGGCGTATCTCAGGGCTTAGCTGGGCAGTTACTCCTGTACCACGATTCGCGCGCTACTAAACCCTTTATTTTTAAGGCGACGAATAACTGAATTGGCTTCGTCAATATCATACAGTGGACCCACCCTGACGCGGAAAAATGACCCGTTTGCGGTGCGTAATTCTGAAACTGCAACCGCCAATTCGTTGGCATCGCGCAATTCGCTCATTAAGTTAATTGCATTGATCTCTTTACCGAAAGACCCCATCTGAATAAACAGCGGGACGTCTTGCTCGACCTTATCGGCTAGCGGAATGGCACGTATCACTCGCTCGGCAGGACGCTTTCCTGCGCCAAGCACACTGATTTCGACCTGCGCCGTGCCGGTCAGAGTAATACCCAGTTTTTTCGCTGCAGCGAAAGAAAGGTCAATAATACGTCCTTCAATAAATGGACCACGATCATTAACCTTAACATCCACCGAACGACCATTTTGTAAATTCTTAACCCGCACATACACCGGTATCGGCAAAGTTTTGTGAGCAGCGGTCATAGCATTCATGTTATAGATTTCACCGCTTGAAGTCTTACGGCCATGAAATTTACTACCATACCAGGATGCAATGCCGCGCTGCCTGAACCCAACTGCGTTTCCGAGTACGTAATAACGCTTTCCCATTACCACGTAGGATGACGGATTACCGGATTTTGATTTGCTAATCTTGGGAATGCTGCCGACATATTCGCCGCTCGAAGGTCGGCTATCGATCGGTACTCCGAAAGTACAGGCCGATAGCAAAACGGCTATGCCTGCAGCTAGCGCCAGATTTTCGATTGTCACTATCCTTGCTCCATACTGGCTTTAATCAGTAGTGATAACTGGTAAACAGCCATGGCGTATAATTCGCTGTGGTTGTAGCGTGTAATAACATAAAAATTTTGCAGCCCAACCCAGTACTCGAAGTAATTTTTCTGTTCGAGCTTAATCAACGCTACTTTTGTATCAGGATCGAGCTCGGTTTTTGAATACAATCCATTTTGCGCTAACTCTGACCATTGATAACTGGGCTTTTTTCCAGGGATCAACTGGTCGATAGTATTATTTTTAAGCGCTGTCAGCGGACCCGCCACAGCTTCATTGACGCGCCAGCCGTGTTTGACGAAATAATTCGCCACGCTACCCGCAACATCGGCAATACTGTCAAACAGATTGATTTGCCCATCACGATCAAAATCGACTGCGTAACTGCGATAGCTCGAAGCAATAAACTGCGGCACCCCCATCGCTCCGGCATAAGACCCACGCAATTCTTTAGCATTCAGATTCTGCTCCTTTACTAGTAACAGAAACTGTTCAAGTTCCCGCGTAAAGAATGGTCCGCGCTTCGGATAATCAAAGGCCAGGGTTACCAGGCTGTCAAAAACCGGATACTTGCCTCTGTAGGTTCCGTAAAAAGTTTCAACACCGATAATGGCTACAATTATTTGTTCTGGTACCCCAGTTTTTCTAAACACTTCGGATAGTATCGCTTGATGGGTACGCCAGAATTCCACACCCTGATTAATACGTTTGTCACTAATGAAAATAAGGCGGTACTGGTACCATAGCAGTTCTTTTTCCGCCGGTTTGTCCAGTAGTTCGAACAGGTGCTCCTGCTTCTTCACACTCGAAAAAAGATCGACTAATTCTGTCTCTGAATAATCACTTTGGCGAGCCATTTTCACAATAAAAGCACCCACATCGGCGCGATCCTTAAAATCACCTTCAGTAATTTGCGCGGCATTGGATATAGCCATGTTAAACAGGGGAATTAAAAGTAATAGCTGTCTCAATTATTTATCCCAAATATCGTTTTGACGATCGTATCGACATGATTAATCCAAACCCCATCATCAGGGTTACCATCGAAGTACCACCGTAACTGATCAATGGGAGGGGTACACCTACCACCGGCAGCAGGCCAGTGACCATACCTGTATTGACAAACACGTATACAAAAAAAGTCAGGCTAAGTGCACCGGCCAGCAGTCGGCCGAAATTTTCGGGCGCATGGGCAGCGATATAAAGCCCCCGATAAATTATGATTAGATAAAGGAAAATCAACAAAATACTGCCGAAAAATCCAAACTCTTCACCAAACACAGAAAAAATGAAATCGGTAGAGCGCTCGGGAATGAAATCCAGCTGTGATTGGGTGCCATTGAGCCAGCCTTTGCCATAAACGCCACCTGAGCCAATGGCAATTTTTGATTGAATGATGTGATACCCCGACCCCAGCGGGTCACTTTCCGGGTTAAGCAAGGTAAGAATTCTATCTCGCTGATAATCTCGTAATGCTACCTTCCAAAGTAGTGGCGCCATTAAGGAGAGCAATACACCCAGGCTCAACATTATTTTCCAGCGAACGCCCGCAAGAAACAGCACAAAAAACCCGGCGCTGCCAACCAGAATCGCGGTACCGAGATCCGGCTGCCGGGCGATTAATAGCACTGGAACCGAAACGAGCAGCACCGAAACTACTAATTCTTTCCAACCTACCGGTAATACACGATCAGCCAGATAAGAAGCGACCACCATCGGTACCGCCAATTTCAATATCTCTGACGGTTGAAACCGAATAAACCCGAGGTCTAGCCAACGTTGTGCGCCCTTACCAATTTCGCCATATACCATCACTGCGACCAGCAATATTACGCCCCCCATATACAACCAGATTGAAATCTTTTTGAGCACTCGGGGGGGGATATTGGCTACTGCCACGAGCAAAACTAGCGCCATAGTCAACCGTGTTAGTTGACGCAACATCAGATCAACATTGGATCCACTTGCACTATATAACAGCATCATGCCGAATATTGATAATATACAAAGCATCAGCATCAACACCGGGTCAACTCGCAAAGCGTCGAGGATTCGCCTGGAGTAAGAAAAACCGGTGCTGTCGATAAAAAGGCTCATGATTTGCCCAGCAGATAAGCGTCCATCACCTTGCGCGCGATGGGTGCCGCACTTGAACTGCCATGGCCTCCATTCTCGACGATCACAGCTACCGCAATACGCGGTTTTCCAGCCGGTGCATAACTGATAAAAAGGCCATGGTCACGCAAATTTTTTGCAATAGTTTCTGCGTCATATTCTTCATCCTGGGCAATGCCAAAAACCTGCGATGTGCCCGTTTTTCCTGCCATTTTATATTTAAGACCCCTGCTAATGCGAGCAGCTGTACCGCGCAGTCCGTGTACCACGTTAATCATCGAATCTTGAATATGCGTCCAGTTCGATTCCTTGCTCAATTGGTATTGTCCCGCTATTTCGACCCTGGTTTCGAGCAACTCTTCGGTATTGTTATCTTTGATGGATCTTACCAGACGCGGCCTATAACGCTTGCCTTTGAGCGAAAGCGCGGCGATAGAGTTTGCGAGTTGTAGCGGTGTAACCAGAAACGCACCCTGTCCTATACCTGTATTCAATGTTTCGCCAGGAAACCACATGATACCTTCGGTTTTACGCTTCCACTCTCGCGAAGGCAATATACCTGCTCTTTCGCCGGTACTGTCGATATTGGTTTTCTGGCCAAATCCGAATTGCTCGAGTAGAGCTGACATTTTATCAATCCCCAGGCGATAAGACAGGTCGTAAAAATAAACATCGCAAGACTGGGTTATCGCATTTTTCATATTCATCTCACCATGCCCTCCTTTTTTCCAGTCTCGAAACTTTCGCTCTTCGTTGGGTAAGCGATAAAAACCTTTACAGGTAACTGTATTATCTTTATCGATGACATTAGCCTCGAGCGCTGCGAGGGCGAAAAAAGGTTTGGCGGTCGAACCGGGGGGATACTGACCTGATAATGCGCGGTTAAATAATGGCCTGGAGGGCGAGTCCCGCAATTCGTTGTAATTCTCGTAACTGACGCCATTGACGAATAGATTTGGATCGAATATCGGCATACTGACCAGGGCTAGAATCTCACCATTATTTGGATTTATCGCGACAAGAGCACCTGATTCTTCACCAAACGACTGCTCAGCTACCTCCTGCAATTTGGAGTCAATCGTTAAGTGCAGATTTTTACCGGGGATGGGCGGAGTTTCATTAAGTACCCGTAGCGTTCGCCCCTTGGCATTAACCTCAACCTGCTGCACGCCAACGGTGCCATGCAATTCAGTTTCGTAATATTTCTCCAGGCCCAGCTTACCGATATGGCTGGTTCCCGCATAACTGATTTCATCCACACGACTCAGGTCGTCTACGTCAATGCGGCCGACATACCCCAGCGCATGCACCGCGTGCGATCCTTTGGGATAATTACGGGTCAAACGTGCATTTATTTCAACCCCGCTAAATTTGTGCAAATTGACCGCGAGCCTGGCAACTTCCTCGTCATTGAGATTCAGACGCAGTGGGATACTTTCAAAAGGTCTACGTCTGCGCGACAACAGCTGGAAACGATCGAGATCCTGGTCGGTATATGCTATGTAGTGCTTGAGCCGCGATAAAGTTTCGTCCATATCTTCCACCTGCTCGCGAACGATTTCGAGTCGATAAGCGGGCAGATTATTGGCCATCACTACCCCATTACGGTCATATATCAAGCCCCTGGTCGGCGGCAAGGCTCTGATGCGTATTCGGTTACTGTCGGACAGGGTGGAAAAATGCTCGTAGTCGACTATCTGCAATACATACAGCCTGGCCACCACGATGCCAATTAGTACCAATACAATGCCCGCCGAAACGATTAGACGGCGACGAATGAGTCTACTCTCGAGAAAGTCGTCTTTTAGATAGACACGTTTGAACATTAACGGTTAGAACGAATGAATAAGGATTTATTAAAAACGATAATGGCAGGGATTCAATGTCGCAACCGAGAGTACCAGATTAAACCATCGACAAGGCGTCGTGCCTAGTAATAGTCCTCATTTTTTGGCCAGAGTGACCAGAATAACGTCTAATCAACACTTTTTTTAGTGATTTGTATCAATATAGTCGGAAAGAGCTTTTAAACCCGGGATAAAAGCCGATATTATGCACGCAATTTTTTACGCCCCTTTCTGAAGGGGTCAATCACGTTGGCAACATCAAAGTTTTTCTCAGAGGAATATTATGGAATTTTATAATTTGCTACCACCGATCATGGGCATTATCGGGCTAGTAGCCGCCGCATATATCTACAAAATGGTCAAGAAATACCCGGAAGGTGAGGGCAAGGTAGTCGAGATTGGCAATCAGATTCATCTTGGTGCGATGGTTTTCATGAAGCGCGAATACCAAATGTTGTCAATTTTCGCGCTCGTACTGGTGGTTTTACTTTATATATTTCTGGGCTGGGGTACCGCATTTAGTTTTTTACTTGGAGCCCTGGCATCCGGTAGCGCCGGATATATCGGTATGAATACCGCGACCCGGGCGAACGTACGAACCACTACCGCTGCCCACAACGAAGGTGCTGCCAGTGCATTGACTGTGGCTTTTTTCGGTGGATCGATCATGGGGCTCTCGGTAGCCGCTTTAGGCCTGCTCGGATTGGGCGTGGTATTCATCCTGTTCAGCGGCGATCCGGAATCAGTCCATTCGATCCACGGTTTCGCCATGGGTGCCTCGGTAGTTGCCCTGTTTGCGCGTGTAGGTGGCGGTATATTTACCAAGAGTGCCGACATCGGTGCCGACCTGGTCGGCAAGCTCGAGGTGGGTATACCTGAAGATGACCCGCGTAACCCAGGCGTAATTGCTGATAATGTGGGTGACAACGTCGGCGATGTGGCCGGGATGGGCTCGGATATTTTCGAATCATATTGCGGCTCGATGATCGCTACCATTGCAATTGCGTCGACGCTTACCGCCACCGCTATCGCAGGCATGGGAACCCAGGACAACCTGATGTTTCTGCCACTCGCACTCGCGTCGGTGGGACTGCTTTGCTCGATGGGGGGAATTTATATTGTTAAATTAAACTCTGAAAAGTCACCCGAAAAAGCACTACGCATGGGAACCATGGGCTCTTCGGTAATTTTTATAGCGGCTGCCTATTATACAATCAGGCTACTCGACCTGAGTACTGGAATCTGGGTTGCTGTACTGTCCGGCGCTGTAGGCGGCATCATCATAGGCCTGGTCACCGAGTATTATACTGCCGGAAAGCCGGTAGAACGTATCGCCAAAGCGGGTGAAACAGGGGCGGCCACCGTGTTGATTAGCGGGCTGGCTCTCGGTATGCAATCGGTCGCTATTCCAGTGCTGACCATTTGTGGCATCATCGCGGTGTCAAGCAGCTACGCCGGATTGTACGGCGTGGGTATAGCCGCGGTCGGTATGCTCGCTACGGTCGGCATTACAATGGCAATCGATGCCTATGGCCCGGTAGCTGACAACGCAGGTGGTATCGCTCAAATGGCTGGACTGGGTGAAGAGACACGTAAGATTACCGACTCGCTCGACGAACTGGGTAACACCACCGCGGCCATCGGTAAAGGATTTGCTATCGGTGCAGCAGCACTCGCGGCACTGGCCATCATTACCGCCTATATCGAGACTGTGTCGCTCAATATAACCGACTTCTCGCTCGAGTTAAGTAATCCAGATGTATTAATCGGTCTGTTTATCGGCGGCATGATTCCCTTTGTTATCGCTTCAATTACGATGAACGCCGTTGGCGAAGCCGCATTCGAAATGATCAAGGAAATTCGCCGTCAATTCAGGGAAATCGAAGGCTTACTCGAAGGAAAGGCCGAACCCGATACCGCGCGGTGCATCGATATTGCCACGACTGCCGCGCTCAAAAAAATGATCCTGCCTGGCGTGATCGCAGTCAGTGCTCCACCGCTAATCGGATTCGCAATCGGACCCGAAGCACTTGGCGGCATGCTTTCGGGCGCTTTATTGAGCTGTGTGTTGATGGCATTAATGATGGCCAACGCCGGCGGTGCCTGGGACAACGCTAAGAAGTTTGTCGAAAAGGGTAACCTCGGTGGCAAGGGTTCGGATGTTCACGCCGCAACCGTGGTGGGCGATACGGTAGGCGATCCTTTCAAGGATACCTCTGGACCGTCGATGAATATTTTAATTAATGTAATGGCCATAGTTAGCCTGGTGATAGCGCCGCTGCTGGGATAACACTGGATTATTGATAGGCGTCATTAGAAGGTAGCCAGGAGTTGGGGCTGCCTTATTTATTTCCTGAGCATTAGAGATATTTATATTAGCCTTACAGGAAGTAAAATACGCGTATTAGAATACCTACTGACCGAATGCGTGGTTTTGCTATTGTGCTTGCAGGCCGTTCATAAAAGCACGGGTAGTGGTGCCTTCCCGAGTTCGATACCAGCAAAAATAAGAAATTATTTACCGAGTTAACAAAATGAGTCAGAAAAACGCGTTTTATGCCCAGTCCGGTGGGGTCACTGCGGTGATCAATGCCTCGGCCTGCGGGGTAATCGAAACTTGTCGCCAGCATAGTACCCGCATCGGTAATGTTTTGGCTGGTCGCAACGGTATTATTGGCGCCCTGAACGAAGATTTAATCGATACCTCGAAAGAGTCGGCGCAAGATATAGCCGCACTCAAAGAAACGCCGTCCGGCGCCTTTGGTTCCTGTCGATTCAAACTCAAGAGTCTCGAACAGAACAGACGTGAATACGAGCGATTGATCGAAGTTTTTCAGGCGCACAATATTGGCTATTTCTTTTACAATGGTGGGGGCGATTCAGCCGATACCTGCTATAAAGTTTCACAATTATCCGAAAAAATGGGATATCCTGTGCAGGCAATCCATATCCCCAAGACGGTCGATAATGACCTTCCGATCACCGATAATTGCCCCGGATTTGGTTCAGTCGCCAAATATATCGCAGTATCCGCGCTCGAAGCTTCTTTTGATGTTCGCTCGATGGCCAAGACCTCGACCAAGGTATTTGTACTCGAAGTAATGGGTAGACACGCTGGGTGGATAGCAGCGGCTGGCGGGTTGATCGAAGACTATGGAATACCAGTATTGCTGCTGCTGCCCGAGATTGAATTCGAGCAGGAACGTTTTGTCGCAGCGGTTAAACACAAGGTCGAATCACACGGCTATTGCACTGTCGTGGTTTCGGAGGGCGCGCGCTATGCCGATGGTCGGTTTTTAGCCGAACAGGGTACGCGCGACTCTTTTGGGCACGCGCAACTCGGTGGCGCTGCCCCGGTAGTTGCGGAAATAATTCGACAATCACTAGGATATAAATATCACTGGGCGGTGGCCGATTATTTGCAGCGTTCGGCGAGGCACCTGGCCTCTGCAACCGATCTGGAGCAGGCTTACGCACTGGGTAAGGCGGGTGTCGAGATGGCTCTCGCTGGCAAAAACTCAATCATGCCAACCATCAACCGCATATCGAACCAACCTTACCGCTGGGAAATTGGAAGTGCTGATCTCTCGGATGTCGCAAATGTCGAAAAGACCATGCCGCTCAGTTTTATTTCCGCCGATGGTTTTGGCATTACCGACGAATGCAGGGAATACCTGTACCCGTTAATACAGGGAGAAGCCTACCCGCAATACGATGAACGCGGCATGCCACGCTATGTGGTATTAAAAAACGAACTGGTCAGGAAAAAGCTTAAAACATTCGAGTTGTAAACGGATACTCTAGCCCGGACATTTCATGAATTGTCCGGGCTAGATTCTTTGACACTGGACGGAGCAACTAAGCTACTCGAAGTACCAGTCTGTATCGGGCAGGGTCATAATCTTAATTTGGCGTATCTAATTCTTGCCGACAAGCTTAATCCACTCCTCGGTCTGAGCGAGAGCCGTTTTATTGGCTCAATCACCTCCGTACAGCAACAAACGCTCGTCATGACTAATTTCTGTGATCCTGCGTAAATCGGCATAATCGATATGACAAATACAATTTCGACCTGACTGCTTGGCTTCATAGAGAAATTTATCGACCGATTCGATAAACATGTCTATCGTATAAATACTGGTTTTCATATACACGCTGGCCCCCATACTGGCAGTAATATTAAATTTTCCACCTTCGTACTCAACCGGAGTATAAGAAACTATTTCGCGAATCCTGTCCGCCACCTTAACGGCCAGGTTTAAATGTGTTTCCGGGAATATTATCGTAAATTCCTCGCCACCATATCGACATACGATATCTGTGGTTCTAACCTCGTTACGGAAAATTTTTGCAACCTGCTTGAGCGCCAGATTTCCAACCTCGTGACCCAGACTGTCATTGATTTTTTTAAAATGATCCAGGTCAACCATCACCAGGCTGGTCGGAATGCCGCTACGCTTCGAACGGTCCATTTCTGCCTGTAAAACCGTTTTAAAGTGGCGAAAATTATAAAGTCCCGTCAATGCATCAGTGGTGACCAGTTCCGATAATTCACTGACCCGCTGACGTAATCTGTTAACTTCATCTATCCACTCGCAAGTCTCTTCGCCTACGGGGCAGGTTAATGGGGGATTCTTGTCTGTATTCATAAATCAGGAGAACCGTCAACGAGTTGATGCACATTCCTAAATTAAGTATAGCAGTTAGTGGCCCGAATTTAGCTTCGATAAATGTAAACAATTTCTAGCGTATATTTTATGCTTAATTTAACAGCCGCTGATTAAGTTTTTGACGAGATACTCAGCCTGGTGGTTCGTCAACCGGACTATCGAATGCCAAATTCAATTCCTCAATTCGCTGCTGCGCTTCCTGGCTTGCACCCGGGCCCGCAACAACCATAATGTCGCGCGGTCGCAATGCAACACCCCTGGATGAATACACTTTCATTTTCTTAATCGGCTCTCGATGATCTCTATCCAGGAAAATCACCGGCTCGGCGTTTTCCCCAAACACCCACTTGTCTCCCCAATGGGTCAGCGATATCAGTAACGGCATCAACTCCTTACCTTTGGCAGTTAAAACATACTCGTGTCTTTTTGCTCCTTCTTTAATTGGCACCCGATCGAGTATTTCATTCGCGCATAACTTTTTTAGCCGCCCGGTCAGAATATTGCGTGCAATACCGAGATGTCGCTGAAAGTCCTCGAATCGGCGGCTACCAAAATAAGCCTCTCGGATGATCAATATCGACCAGCCTTCGCCGATGATATCCAGCACATGAGCAACTGAACGTTTTAGTGGATCATATTTTTCGGGTTTCAACATTAGCGCAATTTATGTCCTCCGGTGCGGCATGCAGGCTGAAAATACCAGCTGCTTTTAACGAGAAAATTATCTCTAAATAAGGGCGATAACTATTGCCTGTCTGGTCGGGCGTATTATACAATAAGTTTTTATTTGAAACTTATTAAAATTCACGCCACGATGGCCAAATATCAACAGGCTGGTATTGCCTCACAATATCACCGTCCCTACTCCCTGCTCAACTATTTTGGTCATAAACTATGGCATTTTTCAGTCCGTATCCTTGGGCATATAGTGCCTTCGTTTTTAGCCAGGTTATTGTATCGACTCTGGTTCGTGGCACCCCGGTTTGCATTTCCGGATATTGAAAAATCAATAAGAGATCAGGCCCATATTCAGCACCTGACAATTAATAATCGGTCGATTACCAGCTACCACTGGCCTGGTACAGGTCATCAAAGAGTATTATTAGTCCATGGCTGGAGCGGTCGTAGTACGCAATTTGTTGAAATTATTAAGGTTTTGAATATGGCCGGATACCATGTTCACGCGATAGATTTTCCTGCCCACGGGTTAAGCGGAGGTCGTACGACTAATCTCTATGAAATGTCTGAGGTCCTGGCTCATTTTATCGAAGACCTTGGTTTGCTGGATGCTATTATTACTCATTCTCTTGGTGGACCGGTTGCCGCACTCGCCCTTCGTGATCACCCAGTCGCGAATAAAGTGATCTGTATTTCTGCGCCATCGAGTATGGACAGATTATTTCAGCGTTTTACCGACTTACTCGCAATTCCCAACAAGATAACTGCCCGCATAATATCGTTAGCAAAACAGGAATTCGGCCGGGAAATAATGCGTGATTTGTCCCTGATCGTAAATATTCAAGCCCTGGCCTGTCCTGGTTTGATCATACACGACGAAGATGATCACGATGTACCCTTCGTCAATGCGACGGAACTAGCACTACACTGGCCCAGGGCCGAACTGTTAAAAACCACTGGACTTGGACACCACCGGATCTTGCGCGACCCGGAGGTGATAGAGAAAATTCGCACTTTTATACCATCCTGAAATGTAGCTAGTCAATGCCCAGGACTTCCTCACCAGAATACTCGAATTGAGGCAAATCATCGTTGATTTGATAATAATCTCCCGCTTCCGACAGGTAAACATGACCTATCGTCCTGAGGCCGTGGCTTGCATCTAGCGTGCCTGCCGATACCGACATCCTGTTGCGCCCGTCCCTCGCGTCCCAGAACAGACTCGCACCACATTCACCACAGAATCCGCGGTAAGTATCGGGTGACCTATCGTGGTACCAGCGTAGACTTTGCTCACTGGTTATGACCAGATCCTTTTTATCGACCGATGTATAAGCCGATACATGGCCGTGAGTTCGGCGGCAATTTTGACAATGGCAATTGATGATATCGCGCCGCGGGCCAGTGATTCGATAACGTACCTGACCGCACAGGCACCCACCATTTAGAGATTTAAGAGGGTCTTTGGATGAGGACATGTCAACCGCCTGACGTGAGTGGAAAGCAGGCCCTATTGTAATCGTGAATTACTTATAATCCATTAAAGGAATTACCATTGTTACATCTATCTAGAGAGTTTAAAACCGCGTGATACATATCGCCCTGCACCTGGCAATACCCTGGCTGATCGCAATCCTGTTTTTTCCCCGATCGCTGTGGAAAACAGGGATAATACTCATGTCGACTATGCTGGTAGACCTGGATCATTTACTGGCCGACCCACTGTACGATCCGAATCGATGCAGTATCGGCTTTCATCCTCTGCACCAGTTTATTCCGATTGGCACCTACGGGCTGATGCTATTGCACCGAAAGACCCGAATCATAGGCCTGGGACTATCGATCCACATGCTACTCGATTTGTCCGACTGTTATGTTATGGGGCTACTCCCTTGATCCTCCGAGTCAACCGGATATCGGCATGATCTCTTCGAACGAAACTATCGCCGGAAAATGTTTTACATCCAGATGTGGTGCTTTTGAGTCGGGCTGATAAATAGCCAATACCTGGCCAATACCATAATCTAGCGCCGATTGCAGGGCTTTCAAATTATCGTCAATTAACAGGGTTCTTTTTCGATTTAATGGATGCCTGAGGTGGACTTCCTTCCAACAATCCCTGTTCTCCTTTGGAAGATTAAACTCGTGGACCGATATCAGGCAATCAAATTTTCCGGCAATACCGGTCATTTCCATTTTGAGCGCCAGGCTATCCTGGTGGGCGTTGGTTACCATGACCAACTCTTTGCCCGCATATTGCAGCGCGTCGAGGAAAGCTTCACAATAAGGACGAGTGGCAATTTTGTGACTGACTTCGCGCTTTAATTCGATAACATCGAGATCCAGAGTATGGCTCCAGTAGTCGGTCGAATACCAGTTCAAAGTTCCCTGTATCGATCGCATTTGAAGATTTAACCGTCGCTTTGCCTGTTGCGGATCGAGCCGCTTTATTTCGGCATAGCGGGCGGGCAGGTACTCTTGCCAGAAGTAATTGTCGAAATGCAAATCCAGCAAGGTACCATCCATATCGATTAAAACAGTATCGATAAGACGCCAGTCGATTAATTGGGTACTCATTAAGGCTGTGGCACTATCCGCCCTGAATATTACAATTCTCGCGCGATGCGAAAGCCGACGTTGTACTGCCCCTTGTTGCTACGGAATGTATTCCTATTTTCGACACGCATCGAATCGGCCGGACTGCGGAATGCTCCCCCTCTGACTATTCGAACCTCACAATCGCCACCTTCCCAAACCGATCCATCGGTGGGTGCTTCTTTATAATTTCGGTGATAACAATCGTGCACCCATTCGAACAGGTTACCTGCAGTGTCGTACAGGCCGAACGAATTGGGCTTATAGGTACCCACTTTAGCCGGCTTGCTGGTATTATAATCACTCTTGCAATCAAAACAATGCGCGTTGCTTGATCCTACAGCGGATCCCCACCAGAAAGACGTTCTCGTTCCGGCCCGCGCCGCATATTCCCATTCTGCTTCGGACAAAAGTCGATATCTTTTACCGGTTTGCTTACTCAACCATTTGGTGTAGCCGAGCGCATCGTCCCAGGAGACATCATTAACTGGATGGGTTTTCCTGTCCCAGCCACCACTATCGGGTAATGTGCGCTTGGTAGAATTGGCGAATGCATCGTAGTCGGCATAGGTCACTTCATACACCGATACCATGATCGATTCTATTTTGACCTGATGACGAGGCACCTCGTCCGCTGCGACAATGCCCGAAGGCCCGCCCATACGAAAGCTACCCGATGGAATCTGAACCATTAGCGGGCCTCGACCACCCCTTTTTAGCTTATCCTTGAACGGTTCGACTTTATCGACAACTTGAGGTTCTGGCTCGGGTACCGGGTCCGGTTCGAACTGTTCTGGCTCGGGTACCGGGTCCGGTTCGAACTGTTCTGCCTGTTGTTCGGGTTCGATCTCGGCGGCCGTTACCGGTTCAACCACGGGCACTTCCTGTTGTGCTTCGATCAATTCCTCGACCTGCTCCTGTGCTTGCTGTAACAGCCCTTTTTCCCAGGCAAAATATCCACCACCACCGAGTAAACCCACGATCAAAAGCCAGATTAAGCCCTTATAAGAACGGGGTTCTTTTTCTGGCTTTGGTGCCTCTTTAACTTCAACATCCGCTATTCTACTAACGGGCTGCGCAGATTCCGCTGCGGGAGCTGGAGCTTGAGTTGGAGCTGATGGTGCTGCAGGCTCTTCCTCCTTGCGCTCCTTGACGTCGATTATAATAAGCGTGGTGTTATCCTGGTTGATTTTGTTAGCATCTTCAACCGCCTTTAACAGGGCATATACGCATTCTTTCGCAGTGGCAGACCAGGATGAATATTGAATGATGGCACCCGTGCCGAGGGTATCGAGGCCATCACTCGCTACAATGATCCGGTCACCGGGGCGGACCTTGATCGGTACTTCGGATACATCGATGCTACTGATTTCTTCTCCAGTCATTGCACTCATCAACATATTTCTCGACATGCCTTCGCGCTCGTCGATTTCCATGCCCTGCTCTTTCATCATGTCGAGGTAAGCGCCATAACTGTGATCGGCATTTTGTTTGATGAGTTCTCGATCACGAATCAGGTATAGATGACTATCTCCGACACTGACCCAGTAAAGTTTATCGTTCGCCACATAAGCCGAGACCATGGTGCAGCCCATGCCTCTTAATGCCGGCGTCTCCTTGATCGAGGCACGAATTTGATCGTTGGAGCGATTCAGACTATCGGTTAAAGAATCTGCGATATTTTTATTTGGGAAGCCGGACTGAAAAGTTTTATTAAAGGTTGCAACCACCATATTGCTGGCAACGTTGCCGGCTGCATGGCCACCCATGCCGTCCGCCATAATCACCAATGAGCAAATATCGCCATTATCAGATTCGCCAAGCTGATTAACCATATAAGCGTCTTCCTGATAGTCTCGGGCACCATCAATCTGATCGCTAGCGATTTCAAACTCTACTCTCATATTCTGGCTAAAATCCTATATTCCATGCCTTTGACTATAGCAGCATACTTAAACTAGATTCTAGTTTGGTCACGATAAACCTATAAAAATACGCTTATTATTCTAAACTGAGACATGTACACTTTGTTTATCGACTGAAAACGGCCGATAGTCGGAATTCTTAAATAATTGCAATGGTAAATACAGTTGATTCGATACTCCGCTCCAGCCTTTCCATATCCAATCCTTACATTTTACCGATTCTAATGGTCCCACCACATCTGGATTTACGCATTCTGCCTCAAAATAGAGTGATATAGAATGTTTTGATCGAAAAAATATATTACTGGTGATGGCGACAAACTGAGGATTGACCAACTCAAGCCCGGTTTCTTCCCTGACTTCTCGCCGGGCTGCAGGTTCGAAATCTTCTCCATTCTCTAACCACCCGCCAGGCAATTGCCACCGAAATTCACCGGCCTCAACGCCAGGTTTGCCAAACAAAACCTGTTCCCCACTGGTGACAATCACAGCCACTCCCAGGTGTGGATGGAAACAGGGCTGATTATTACCGACCATTAAGGATCGCTGATGAATAATTACCTCTTATTTACCTGTGGATAAGGAATCAGATATTTAAGGAACCTCTGAACAATTCATCCTGAATTGCCAGAGGACATAAAATGCAGAATTAAATCTGGGAAAATGCTGTTTTTAATTATCCTTAACTGTTTGCGACGAACTCTATGTTATATTTTGGGTCTACTGCAGATTAACAAAACCCGAAGCTACGCTATATGAAAGACACCTGGCCTTTATTGAAGAATACCGATTTCCCGCCCATCAGGCGAAACACGCTTGAAATACTACAGGTAAATCTCGGTTATCTGTGCAATCAGTCCTGTCTGCACTGCCACGTGGCTGCTGGACCGAATCGCAAAGAATTGATGTCCCGTGAAACGATTGAACACCTGTTACCGATACTCGAAATACCCTCCGTGCATACGCTGGATTTAACCGGGGGAGCGCCCGAAATGAATCCGATATTCCAGGAAATCGTGCTCGAAGCTCGAAGCTTAAATGTAAAAGTCATCGACCGCTGCAATTTAACTATTTTACTGGAACCCGGTTTCGAGAACCTGGCACAATTTCTGGCCGAAAACGAAGTACAAATTGTCGCTTCCTTACCCTGTTACCTGGAGCAAAATGTGGACGGGCAAAGAGGCAAGGGTGTATACCAGAAGAGTATCGATGCCATGCAATTGCTCAACCGTCTCGGGTACGGCCAGGAGGGGAGTAATCTGACTATGACCCTGGTATACAACCCCATCGGACCCTATTTACCACCGCCTCAAAAAGACCTGGAATCCGAGTATAAAACCTACTTGTACGATCATTTCGGCATCGTGTTCAATCAGTTATTTACTATCACTAATATGCCCATCGCTCGCTTTGGCAGCACGCTGATTTCGAAGGGCGAGTTTGAAAACTATATGAATCTGTTAAAGGATGCCTTTAGCGCCGCCAACCTGGCTGGTTTGATGTGCAGAAACCTGCTGAGTGTCGATTGGCAGGGTTACGTTTACGATTGCGATTTTAATCAAATGCTTAACATGAATATCACTTCGCCAGATTCCAACGAACCCTTGCATATTCGAGACATTGTCGTGAATACCTTGTCGAATATTCCGGTTAATATTGCCGATCACTGCTACGGTTGTACCGCAGGGCAAGGCAGTAGCTGCGGTGGAGCGCTTGCCTGAAGCCAAAGATATATCGGTATCGGTTAGCATAATTATACCGGTATACAACGAAAGCGCTGGACTGAACCAAAGTTTACAAAGGCTATTTCAGTCGTTGCCCGCTGAACCTGCTACAGAAGTCATCGTCTGCGATGGCGGTAGCACTGACAATACCATCGAAATCGCGCAACAATTCGACTGCCGAGTGGTCTCCAGTAAAAATGGCCGAGCGGCACAAATGAATCTGGGGAGCCGTGAAGCGAACGGCAAGTTGTTATTATTTTTGCACGCTGACAGCGAATTGCCCGATCAATGGTATAGCGAAGTAACTGCCATTACCGAATGGGGATTTTTTCCGATCAAACTGGATGGCACCCATTGGCTGTTACGCATAATCGAAGGCGCGATCAATTTCCGTTCCCGAATAAGCAAAGTGGCTACCGGAGATCAGGGCCTTTGTTTTCAGAAACCTTTTTTCGAAAAGTTACACGGTTATCCTGATATTTTGATCATGGAGGATATCGCCATCACTAAATTGGCACGGCGTATATCCAGGCCATTTATCGCTAATAAACCCGTGCTGACTTCCAGCCGTCGCTGGGAGAAATACGGTGTCATAAAAACAGTGCTGCTGATGTGGGCACTCAGGTTCGCCTATTGGATCGGCATCAGTCCAAATCGCCTGCACCGAATCTACTACCCCGACAATATCGATAATCTACGCTAGCCATGCCGTTGATTCAATTGTTCGCCAAACCGCCTGTTGAGGGTAAGGTAAAAACCCGCCTGATTCCCGATCTCGGTGTAGCCAAAGCAACGCAAGTCTACCGATACTGCCTCCAATACACACTCGATCTGGTCAGACAATCAGGTTATAGGTACCAGATATGGCTGACTGAGAAAACGCGTGATTTAATATTTAATGCGGAACCCTATCACTTACAGCAGGGTACCAACTTAGGATCCCGTATGTGGCAGGCAATAGACAGTCAGCTTCGGGAAGGTAAGCACATACAAAGCGAGATCCTGCTGATTGGCTCCGATTGCCTCGATTTAACCTGTTTTCATTTTCAACAGGCGATCTCAGCCCTATCGACCCACGATATCGTGCTGACGCCAGCCCACGACGGCGGATTTGCCCTGATAGGTTGCCGCGTTATCGACGCCCAGCTGTTTAACCGCGTTAAGTGGGGCAGCACCGAGGTTTTTACTCAAACCGTGAATAATGCTCAATCTCTGGGTTATCAAATCTCGATACTTGAATCCGTCAGAGATATTGATACGCTGGAAGACCTAAGCCACTACCCCGAGTTGCTGTCACTAATCGACCATAGTTAACAAACCTCTGATGTTATATTCCCTGATTAAACCTCTCCTTTTTGCGGTCGACGCCGAATTGGCACATGAAGTGTGCATGGAATTATTAAATGACTTACAGGCCCTGGTACCGCAAACTCGAGTTGAAAAACCAGTTCGGGTCATGGGTATAGAATTCCCCAATCCTGTCGGCCTCGCCGCCGGATTAGACAAGAATGGTGATTATCTACCGGGTCTCTCCAAACTGGGTTTCGGCTTTATCGAAGTCGGAACCGTAACACCAAAACCGCAGGCAGGAAATCCCAGGCCCAGGCTTTTCAGGCTAGTTCGTCACCAGGCGATCATCAATCGTATGGGGTTTAATAATAAAGGGGTAGATTATCTGTTGAGCCAGATACCCGAGCGCCCGAGGCCTTACGTGCTGGGCATCAACATCGGCAAAAATTTGAGCACGCCGCTAGATAGCGCGTTAGACGATTACTGCCTGGCGCTAAAAAAAGTTTATGCCGATGCCGATTACATCAGCCTCAACGTATCTTCGCCTAATACGCCCGGACTGCGCCAGTTACAAAGCGAAAAAGCGCTGGATTCACTTTTGTATGGCATCAACGAATGCCGTAAGGCATTGCAGGATCATCATCAGTACAATCGACCCATTGCATTGAAAGTCGCTCCCGATCTCGACGATAGGGCTATACCAGTGATCGCCGAGCTATTAGTCAAGCATCACATCGATGGACTCATTGCCACTAATAGCACGTTGGATAGACCCCAGGTCAACAAGCATGCGCTGGCGTCCGAAGCGGGTGGCCTCAGTGGTGAACCGCTCTGTCAAAAGTCGAGAAACGTATTGAGTAGTTTTAGCCAGGCATTACAGGGAGAAATCCCGATCATCTCGGTCGGCGGGATAATGTCTGCCGAAGAGGCACAGATTAGGCTGAAACTCGGCGCCAGCCTGGTACAGCTGTACAGTGGACTGATTTATCGGGGGCCGGGGTTAGCGAGCAAGATAGCGCAATCAATCAATATTTAGACGAACCCCGATTGTTGGACTAATATTAAACCATGCAAAATTCGATGGCATCGCTGAAACAAGCAAAGGATTATTTGCTCGAGCTACCCAGGCAACTGGAAGAGTATCTGGATGACGCTCATCGTAAAGCATTGAATCAATTGATTCAGGCATTCGGACAATTATTTGATGTGGTTGCCAGCATTAACATGCAGGCGAAAGAAGGCCAGGTCATCAGTGGCAGTGAAGCAACCAAAATCGGCGACCATGGATTTATTCTACTGCTCAAGCTAATAGACCTGATGGAACTGCTGGATCTTCCGCATAAGCGCAAGGAAGTAGAACAAATATCACTGATATTCGCCCGCTGGATACTGCGTTACAGTGGCAGGATTAATCACCTGGGACCGGTAGTTAATGCGTTTGCGCAGTCAGCCAAATTAATGCGGGAAAAAGAATCGCTAAAAACACTGTCCGAATTAATGAGCCGGGTAGTCGACGCCTGTTCTTTGGAGATCAAGCAGGATCTGGACGAAAGCGATCAAACGCGTCCATGGCGCCTGTTACACATCAATCGTGGAATCGTCGCGACTCGAACCTACGATCTGGATATTATGAAAAAAGCCTTTGACGAACTTCTTATTTATTTACCCGAGGAAGCACCGGATTTTTTTATCGAAGGCATGAAAGAAATGGAAGCACTGGATTATCCGCCCCACGTACGCGAATTGATGGAGTTCTATCATTTACAAAAGCCGACTATAAGCCTGCATTAAATTTGCCAAGCGTAAATTCAGTCTTAAATACCCCGCTTTTAAAGTAACCAGTATGATATTTCCTCTTTTGGGGTGGTGTCATTATCAGGCAACACGGTGATTGGTCGTATTCGATGGATTGGTACTATTTTAATTACTGGCCATCGCGCTGAGCAATAACATGACTATTCTCTCCAGTCCTTGAAGATCGTATCCTGATAAAAAAATAATTTCATTGACTGTACCGAGGACGCCGATTTATGCACCCTTTATTTAAATCGAATCGACCTCGCTTATGACACGGTAATACTGACCAGGTATCCAGCATACTTACGAATATTGATAACCCCGCTATCCAGGATCAGGTATTGCCCCTTAATCGCATCCAGCCGACCTTCCAGAATCGGATTTTTATCAAGATTAAAGCTGACAATTTTTTTCGGATATTGTCGTGCCGGATACCGAAAATTCTGGCTGCCGTTTTTAGCGGCGATTATCTCGATATCATCGATTACTTCGTCCTCAAGCTCAGACCGAACCGTAGGCCAGCAGGACTCAAAAATTTGGTACAGATCCAGCGCCTCAACTTCGTTTTTCAACATGGTGCGCCAGTTAGTTCTGTCACTGATGTGTTTTTTAAACCCGATTTCGATCAAGCCCGAATAATACCGTTTAGATACCCGCAATATTGGTAACGCCTGAATCGCGCCCTGGTCAAACCAACGGGTTGGGATCTGACTTTCACGCGTTATTCCTACTTTGGCACCGGAGGTATTGGACAGATAGACGATATGCGGTTTCATGCAGTGCGCCAGACCCCATTCGGGTTCGCGGCAGGTACCCAAATGATAGTGGCATTTTTCAGGTGAGACGATGCAGATATCGCATTGTGCTAGCTTAATAAAACAGGGGTAACAATAGCCCTGGTTAAAACTTTTTTTGGTCATACGCCCGCAATGGACACATTCGATTTGCTGCAAATATTCGATGCGAATAGTTTCGCCAATCCATTCGTTCAGGCGTAGAGTCTGCCCCGAAAGCTCAAGTTGATAGTGCACAGTCTCGTCGAGACTGGTATGCATCTTATGTAAATTTCCCTGGTATTTCACCGCGACACCATTGGCTTGAGTCGGAAAACCGTTTCTGTCAGTGCGCTTAAACCCTGCTCTCGCCATCTGGGTCTTTCATCGAGTACATCATTTTGCACCAGCACTTCTATTTGGTAGTGGGATTGATAAAGTTCTTCGACTTCATTTCGAGGGACTGCAAATGGTGGCCCCTCCATTTGCGTTTGATCGTAATCCAGCGTAATCAACAATATCTCGGTCTGCGGCGGAATAATTGAACGCATGTATTCGCAGTATCGCGCTCGATCACTCTGTGCGAAGGCAATCAATGAAGCGCGGTCATAAACCAGCTTACACTCAGTTAAAACTTCCTCGGGGAAATCGAAATAATCTCCCTGGTATATACTGATAGCACCGCTTTTACTGAGCAGAAACCGACCCGACTCAGATTGTTGACGGCTCAATCCCTGTTCAGAAAAAAATGCTTTGACCGCAATACCCGACAATTCAACACCGACTACCTGAAACCCCTGAAGTGCGATCCAGGCGATATCGTGCGCTTTACCGCAAAGTGGAAGAAAAATAGTAGCGCCTGGTTTGAGATCGATTTCGGGCAAATATTGTTGCAGGTAAGCGCTGACGCTCGGTTGATGGAAACCAATTCGATTCTGTTCCCATCGATCAAGCCAGTCAGACGCTTCCATTATTTGGCGCTATAGTCGAACTTTGACGCAATTACGACCATTCTTCTTGGCAACAAATAGAGCCATGTCAGCTCGCTTAATCATGGTATTATAATCGCCACTATCATCAGTGATTGCGGCAACGCCAATGCTCAGGGTCGCGGCCTTTTCTCCATAGGCAGTTTTATAGCGAGCTCGTTCGACAAACTCGCGGATAGACTCGGCAAACTTCTCGGCTGCATTCATATCAACCGTTGACAGCATAATACTCAGTCCATTTTGACCATACCGCCCTAACACGTCTTTTTCCTTATCAACTCTGGAAAATATATACTTCACAATCGCGGCAAAAACCTTGTAGGCAACCTGGTCGCCATCCTGTTCACGTAATTTAGATAAACCATCGACCTCGACTATCAGCACCGACAACGGTTCTCCATCTACGATAGCGCCACGATATCGATCGAGCGCAATTTTGTCGGCGTTCTCACGGCTGAGCAGGGTAATCGTTTTCTTCGCTGATTCTTCGGCCTTTTTTATTTTTTGCAACATCGCGCTGGAAGCAACAAGTTCATCGGGCTCGGAATAATTATGATCGGTCATTTCCAAGTCGGTTGACTGCGTGATTGCCATTTTAGAATCTAAGGTCATGTCTGGCATGGGTACTACAGGATCTGGCACAGTGCTATCCACAATTAATGCAGAAGTCTTAGCAGATCGCTTGAAGATCAGCATTGCCTGGGTTGCCAGGCTAACACTCGCAATCATATCCAGATCGTCAAATGGTCGGCTAGCACGGCGCAGGCTGATAATACCCAACATTCTCGAATCTCTAAACACGGGTATATCCAGCCGATAAGACAAAAACTTTATTTTTTTGATACCGAAAATACCTTTCACCTCCTCACTTTCGGCACTGACAGTAGCTTGCCGCGTCTGACTAAGTTTGCTCACCAGATCTTCAGACCATAGCGTTTTATCCTCGTTTTCGAATAATGTTCCTTCGATTTTATCCGCACTTGGTTTTTGCTCCTTGCCTTCCATTGCGGTAAGAATATAAGAATCGAATTCAATCACTGGTTCGAGATACTTTTTCAACACACCGATCATCTCCTTGAATTCAAGTATGCCGCTCAGTGCCATGTCGAGATCGAACAGAGTAAACGACCAGAGTTCCTGTCTGTTTTTCATGCTTTCGTTGATGGTGGATTGCATAAATAACAAACGCCGTTGTCGTTCAAATAGATAGGCCAGATAACCTCCCATAAACGCAGCAACAAGCAATAACACGAGCACCAGGATAATCCAGAATTCAGATACTTCAGTAACATACATCACGCCAAGGAATGCGGCGGTCAAAATTAAATTGAGCAGCGTGGTGAAATAGAACCGAACGGAATTCAAACTTCCCAGCCAGATCAGCAGCATGGTCATCTCAATGGTGTGATAAGCGCTGTATTTCTGCAGGTACATAGCGCCCATTACGACACAGGTGCCAATTACGCCATTTACGACTAAGCGTAGGTTTAGTTGGTATAAATTGAGGCAAAACTGACTGACCATCAAATTTAACAGTGCAATCGCCGCCGTAATCAAAAATCCATACATTGGAATCTGAATTTCGCGACCGAAAGCCTTGAACTCGAGGTACGCGAACGCGAGGCTGATCGCCAGTAAGGCACCGAAAGCAAAGACACTAGAACTGCGTCCGCGCATAAACTGCGCTTCCCGATACTTGTGCTCCATTTCTTCATTCTGGAATTTAAGCCAGAATGATTTTTTATACTCGTGGATTAGGTCTTGCGACACTAGATTCTCGCCATTATAAAATTGGGATTCTCTGACTAGTCAGAGAGCTGCTTTAATCACCTCAGCGCGATTATAACGGATTTTTCTAATATTCGAATTTTTATGTGGGCAATTTTAAACTGGCTATAATCAAATCCACTGACTTTTCGATTAATCCTTCAAATGCAGGTTTTCAGCCCGTTGAAAGTGGCACCCTAATTAAAAATCTTCGCCGAAAATATGGCTCTGATATTTATTTTTCCACTGGCGCCAGGCACCCGATGTAATTTTAATCGGTGAAATTAGGGACCGTGAAACCATGGAGCACGCTTGGGTATATTCCGAAACCGGTCAGCTCGCGATTTCTACCCTGCATACCAACAATGCGAATCAGGCCC
>JADFJT010000121.1 GCA_022566015.1 Pseudomonadota bacterium
TTTTTACCTGAGTCGATGGTTAATCGACGCTTATGGTTTCTCCCTGTGGCCTGACCGCGGGAGGGCAGGTAATGAAGATTGTCTACTAGAAAAATATCGCTATTTCTAGCAGTAAAAAATCGTCTTTCTCAAAAGCAGCGAGCGGGTCGGATGGATCAACGTTCGAGAATACCTGCATTTCTATCGTGCCTTTCCAGCTGCCACCGATGCGTCGATTACCTTCCAAGCTGAATGACTGCCTATGCTTCCCGGTATCGTAAACCACACCGGCAAGTAGCTCGCTGTTTTGTACATCGTTAAACGCGATGCTTGCACCCAGAAACAGATCTCGATCAAACACCCCCCGATCACCTGGGTTACGGCTATCGTATGAATATTCGGCAATACTGCCTAGATCGATATCAGTTTCGAAGATTCGATAAAAGGTATATTCAGGGCCAGCCAGCTATCCATCGACAACGAAGAGCTATTTGAAGGCATGATTGCGATTGGCGTACCCATCACCGACAGGGCTGGACGATTTTACAGTTCGGTGGTCATCCAGGCGCCGGTATTTCGATTCTCACTGGACGATGCCGAAAAATATATCCCCCTACTGCGTGAAGCGGCCAGAGATTTATCTACTTTAGTGGAAGATTAGTCGAGTCGAAGTTTATTCACCCGGCAATAATATAAGGCCTGGGCAAGAGAAAATTTCAGCCTGCTTTAAATACTGGCGTATAATCACCCCATGGCGCGTTTCAGGAAGACGTTAACAATTTCGCCGGTCATTCTGCTGGCGATTTTGATTGCGCTTTATAACCAGCAGATATTTGAATCGATGCCGACACAATATCCGCCAGCCTATACCGCAACTGGGTCGGCAAAGATAGATGAAAGTCAGCTCGGCAGTCACTTGATAACGCCGGTTTTCGCGCCTCAAAATTTCGCCCAGGAAGCGCAGTCGGTCATTGCCGCGCAATTACCCACTGAGGATTCAAAAAATACCACCACTGCAAGCGATTCCATCACCTTAACGGGATGGGTGGGAACCGAATTCGGCGAAAACTTTGCCAACGAAACCGTAATATTGTACTCGTCAACTCTGAGAACTCATCACTCGGTAATCACCAACAGTTCTGGCGAGTTCGTATTTCGTGATCTCATGCCATCTTATGACTATGCCCTGAAGGTCTCTCCACAGGGAAAGTTTAAGCGGTATAAAAAGTTCCCGATCAAATTAAATTCCCGACGGGAAGTGCATAACATCGTCCTCAAGGCAATCCCGCTTGGCATGCTAACTGGCAGAATATCTAATTTATATGGTCAACCAGCCGCCGGTATTGAGCTACTCATAAAGACCATAGAAATAGATTCATGGTCTATCCAGGTCACGACCGATTTGAATGGCAATTTTTACGTGACTGAATTTCCAAAGGGAAGTTATGCGGTGGAATCCAGCGGAAAACAGTTGTTCAGAGCATCTGGATTAAAATTTGACCCGATTGCGTCCGAGTTCGTTAACCTCACGATTGATCTGGGATCCTACCAGCTCGAAGGCCGCATTTATGACGAATCCGGTCAGACTTTCGACGGTGCCAATATTTTTTTGAACTGGAGCTCACATAAAAATGGCCTGAGAATTCGCTCGACACGAAGTTCCAGCGCGAGTGCAGATGGTGAATTTCGATTTACTGAACTGGGGCCTGGTGACCACGAATTAGTCGTCTCTGCATGGCGGATTGATACTTCCGGGCAAATGATTAAACAAACACTTCGGCAAACGATAAATGTAGGCGTCGATTCCGCAGAACTGGATATCTATATCAATACCTTATAAAGACTGAAGCCGGGCCCAAATCCCCCTCGGTGGAATCTTGTGCTTCCGATTCATTACGTATGGACGTGTACGTATGGGGTCAAATCTTGACTTAATATATTATCATCCACGATAATTTATGAGGTGATAAAAAGCGCCTTCAAATGCTATTCGTAGGGGTCTTATCCTGGGTGGATTAGGAATATGGGCATAATACGTTAAGTCAAGATTTGACCCCATTCTTCCTTTTGATGGCTACAGCAGTATAAAAGGCATTTTTACCTGAGTCGATGGTTAATCGACGCTTATGGTTTCGTCCTGTGGGCTGACCGCGGGGGGCAGTTGTGAAGATTGTCTACTAGAAAAATCGTGCTATTTCTAGCAGTAAAAAATCGTCTTTCTCAAAAGCAGCGAGCGGGTCGGATGGATCAACGTTCGAGAATACCTGCATTTCTATCGTGCCTTTCCAGCTATCACCAAAACGTCGATTACCTTCCAGCCTGAATGACTGGCTATGCTTCTCGGTGTCATAGATTATCCCGGCCAGCAATTCGCTGCTTTGTGCGTCATTAAACGCCAGGCGTGCGCCAACAAATAGATCCCGATCAAATACGCCACGCTGGCCCTCGTCACGACTATCGTAGGAATATTCAGCCAGACTACCAATATTGATATCCGAGTCGTATACGCCATAGAAAGTATATTCAAATCCGCCGGTCAGCGCCTGGTAGGCGGACGGGTCGGTATCACGATGGATTATTTCCAGTTTCCAAATCCAGTCGTCAGCAATTAACAGCAGATCGAGGGCGACTTGCGTCATTTGTACGTAATGGGGAATACCCGGGCCAAGGTCAAACTGCGGATCGCGATTGGTGCCTTTGAACAGCGAAACACCGAGATCAAGATCACCGTAGGTTTGCGAGAAACGAAACGCATAATCGACATGATTATCTTCATCAGAAGAGTCATAAATCGGGGCCGAGGTATCTACTACAATCGGAAACCTCAGGCGTCCTTGTGCAGCCTGGAATGTGCGTTCACGAAAACCGGGTAATACCAGGAAATCGAGCACACCCCAGTCGTGATACTGCTTCAGATGGATCATCGGCTGGCCGAGCTTGTCTTCTCCGTCGATACCCTCCACCTGGTCGACCTGATTGATTACATCGACCAGGTGTTGCGATTCGGTCACGCCCCAGAACATGGTATTGATGCCGACGCGCCATTCGTTATCGCCATCGAGATGTAACCACAGTAGCTCGCGAATATCGGCGTGTTCGCGACCTTCGTCCCTGTTATCGGCGCGCAGGAAAATCTCAACGCTCCAGGCGTCGTCGCCATCGTTCCACTCGCCCGTCCATTTGGGTTTGAACGAGAGTGTAATGTTATCGTCCATTTGACTCGCGTCGAGTCCTGGCTCGCTAAAGATCAGCGACTCCAGCGCGATATTACCCGAGAACTCCTGCGCCGCTGACACCCCTGCAATCGTGAGCAGCGAGAGCAATAGTAATATTCGTTTCATCGAAGCTATTTTAATCGCTTCAGGGCTTGCGCGCGAAAATCTCGATCACTGAGGCCTGTTTTAAACTGGTAGTCAGTCCACTCCAGCGTAGTACTTTTGCCGTTCAAATGATTGACCATTTCCATCTTGCCGGGTCGCCAGTAGAGCCCAAGGTACTGTTGGAAATTACTGGCAGTCAGCGTTTTCAGCAGCGCTTTCTTTCGATCGAAATATTCTACCTTAACCACCCGATAGCCTTTTTTATCGAGCCAGGCGGTCTGGCTGGTGTATCCCGAATACTGGTAGGCGGGTTTACGTTCAATCACGTAACACTGCCAATCTCCACAGGGTTCTTCGCGTAGAAATTTGTAGGTATATTTTTCCACTTCCTGCGAACCCAGGTCCTCAAAGGCAAACGTGCTCCCCATAAAAGGTCCTGACTTGTTGCGCGAACTGATTCGCTTTACCTTTTTTAAGGCGGGTAAATACAACCACTGATCATCGGGTTCCAGCCCGTGCGAAAAAGTGAGCATCGCAGTACCCTTCACATCGGCTGGTTCGTCGAAGATAGAAAGACTCCTGTCGCCGTCGGCCTCTACCTCAAGCGTTTTTATGCGGATTAACCGCGTCGAAGTGGCACCATTTCTGGATTTCAATGTCATCCTCATGTTCGCAGTAAAATCGGCGAAGCCCTGGTCAAAGGCCTTCGCCGCGAGCGCGATCTCAAGGCCCTTTTGTTCGGCAGACTGTGCCAGCGCTAGCGTGGGCAATAACACCAGTGAAAGTATTACGGCAATCATTGAATTTCTGTTAAGCATTGGCTTGCTCCTTACCATCTAAGGCCATTAGCAGTGGCGGTAATAATAGAAAATCGGCCACAATCGCAAATATAATAGTCACCCCAGTCATCAGGGCCATATTAGAATTGAGCTGGAATGCAGAAAATGTCAGCACAAAAAAGCCTGCGATTAATACCACTGAAGTGACAATTAAAGCGAGACCGACGGTATTGAACGCATAGCGCACGGCGTCTTGCGCATCCAGGCCTTTTTCGCGTCGGGCGCGCAGGTATTTACTCAGGAAGTGCACCGTGTCATCGACCACGATGCCTAAGGTCATGCCGGTGACAATCGACAGGGCGAGACCAATCTGTCCGACCGCAATCCCCCAGGCGCCGAATGCGAGCGCCGCCGGAATCAGGTTCGGAATCAGACTGATCAGCCCTATTTTGACCGACTTCAGCGCAATGATCAGAATTATCGAAATCAGCACCAGGGCCACCGACGTACCCAACAACATGCTCTTGATATTACGCTCGCCGATATTGCTGAACATGATGATTGGACTCGCGCCAGCATTTTGCATACTGACTGGCACATTGTCTTTCAACCATTTCTGCGCACGCAGCTCGAGCGAAAGCACCGTTTTGGTCGTCATATTGCGTAGCATTGCGGTCATGCGTGTGGCCGACTTATCGATATTAATCTGGTTATTTAAATCGAGGCCGTAAGGCAGTGACATTTCATACAATAGTAAATATTGCGCCGAGAGCTCACGTTCCTCGGGTAATTTATACCAGGACTGATCATCGCCATGCATACTTCGATTGAGGCGTTTAAAGGTATCGGTAATAACATTGACATTGATGACTTCCGGCTGACCAAGATACCAGTCAGCAAATTTCTCTACATTTTTTTGAAACCCAGGATCGCTGACACCACCGTCCAGCCCCGATTCGAGCGAATAATCGATCATATACAGGCCGCTTAAATTTTCCGAAGCAAAATCCGCGTCACGACGAAATTCGATTTTTTCGCTGAAATACTTGACGAAGTCGTCATTCAATTCATTTTTCGGTACAAACGAAATTAGCACAATGCAGGCCAGGCCCATTCCTAGCAAAAGCTTCGACCGCCTGGCGATAACAAATTCGGCAAAACGCCCCATCGCCTGACTGGAAGTGGTTTCCCTGACTTTAACCTTACCCGGCAAAAGCATCATAACCGCAGGTAAAAAAGTGACACTCAGGGCGAACGCAACCATCACGCCCATGGCCACAATATTGCCCAGGTCACGAAACGGTGGCGCGTCGGAAAAATTCATACTTAAGAAGCCGATCGCAGTCGTCACGCTGGTGAGGAACACCGGCTGCATATTGATGCGGATACTATCGACCATCGCTTCGTGCTTATCTTCGCCGCGCTGCATGGCCAATACATAATTCATCAACACATGCACGCTATCGGCGATTGCCATGGTAGGAATAATCATGATCGCGGCAAACGATGGTGGCGTGAGCGCAATACCAAACCAGCCCGCCAAACCCATCGCACCGACGATAGAAAATATAATAATCACGAAGGTGGCGAAAGTGCCGCTCAAGCCCTTGACCCAGAAAAATAACACCCCGACAAAAACCAGTAACATCAGAGGAAACAGGGTCGACATATCGTACTGGCTGGCTTCGGGAAAAGCCTGGTTCATCATGATGATGCCGGTTAGCTTGACCCCTATATCGGGGTAAATCTGGCGAAATTCCTCGCGCAAGCTACGGATGAATTCCACCACTTCCGGGTTTTCGACAATTGGATCGATACCCGGTAATTCGATGGTAATGTTGACACCGGTAACATGGCCTATCGGCGAAATCAGGCGGTTGATCAGTACCGGTTCATTCAGCGCGATATCCCGGATCCTGGCAAGCTCGCTGGCACTCAGGTCGCCTGGCTCGAAGGCTAGATCCTCGACTAACAGGTCATCTTCTACGGCAGAGGTATGCTGGTAATTGGTCAGCGACTCGACACGAGATGAATACGGGGTCTCCCATGATCGTTCGGTCAACCAGGCTACGGCCTCAAGGGTCTGGTTGGTAAACACGTCGCCATCTTCCGGCACCAGCACAAACATGACATTATCGTTTTTCGAGTAGGTATCCTGTAGATTTTCGAAAGCGACTAGTTGGGGGTTATCCTCACCGAAAAATACCCGATAATCGTTGGTGAATGTAAGGTATTGAGCCCCAAAACCCATCATCATAACGACGACAATACTCAGAATTACTATGAATATCTTGTAGCGAATTACCCATTCTGCATATTTTTTAGCCATATCTATTCCTTAAATTTCCTATTTTCTAATCAATTGTAAATACTGAACCAGACCACAACCACAAATGCCTGTTTATATCTTGGGTGTGGCGAACCGCATTGTGACGGGGTCGCACACACGCGTGGCCAAGATCCAGGCCAGGCCGCGCTTCGTCCCCTCATCGTCGATCGCGAAGCCCGCTTCATCGAGCATCCCGCGCCAGTCGGCCACATCGGCGTTTGTGCCGTGTATCGCGAAGAGGGGTCCGAAGGCAATGAAGGTCCAGATATTTGGAACGGCCAGCCACAAGAGGATTTGCCCTTGCTCTTTGAGCACCCGGTTTGCTTCGGCCAGGGCGACCGGGATATCGGCACGGTCGAGGTGGTCGATTGCCGTGCTGCTGACGACGCCATCGAAGTCGGCGTCCGCACACGGGAGCTGCCGCATATCGCCCGACTTGATTTCGATGCGGTCGCTCACACCTGCGGCGACGAAGTTGGCGCGTGTATTCGCCTCACCGTGGGCGGAATGCGTTTCTGGATCGTCGCCGTCCTGACGGCCAGCGATGTAGCCGGCGCTGAAATTGTCGAGGGCGACGACGTTTGAGCGAGGGCATTCTCGCGCCACGATGATCGAGGTGCGCCCGGCGCCGCAGCCGAGATCGAGGACGCGGGTTTTGCCCTGTGCAAAGAGTCGGGTCGGAAGACTCCCGAGCTGATTCATGTTGACGACGAAGCGCATCACCCAGAACCCGGCGGCCGACCACAGCGCGAACATCGCGAGGCTGGCCGTCAGCCATAGCGGCCCATTTAAAAGTACGGATGCGATCGTGGCGAGCGAGAACGTCGCAAGCGGGATCAGATGGCCATAGGTCCAGATCCAGTGATAGCCAAAGTCCATCTGTCCGATTGCTGAATCACTCGCTGGAACCGGTGAAGGTTGAAGAGATGCCTGTTGCGTCATCATCATGAGTACTCCTCGTTTATCTAGATAAGTGGCCAAAGGCCGGGGTTATAAGCAGAATGTTCGTTCTGCTTTGGTTAAAAAAAGGGGAGTGGTTTGGCTCAGTTTCCATGTATCCACTGCAGGAAGCCAACGGCGTTGCCAGAGCCAGAAAGATTAGCAGCGACAAGAAGCGCAAGCACGACCAAGGAAATTGAGATCCAAAGGTAGCGGCGAGAGGGTTTTGATTGAGACATCGAAAAGTCCTTTAAAGTTGGTTGAGAGAAGTGGTTACCGAAGACCGCGTGGCGGCCAGGCCAGGCGGCAGTGAAGCAAGAAGAGAGCAGCCAAGAGAGATCGCAGCCCATAGGCCAAACACTTGCCAATCAAAGCTGAAGGGCAGAGGCAGGCCAAACGTCATCTGCCCGATGACCGAGTTGAAAAGCATGGAGAACGGCAGGCAAAGGCCGACAGCCAGAGCTAAAGCAAAAGCCCAATACAGGGCGCCTTCGATGAGAAGCGTGGCCAGCACCTGATTTCTGCGGCCGCCGATTGCGCGGAGCACGCCAAATTCGCGGCGGCGTTCGATGACCGAGATGCCTTGCGCAGCGGCGAGCCCGGCAAATCCGACAGCGGCAATCATTGCGCCAAGCGCGCTGAGCATGACGACGAGAATTTTGATGTGCTCCGAAACCGCCTCGACCATCAGGTTTTCTGACATTGAGCTTGCGACCGCCGAGCCCAAGTCCTGCGCGCGCAT
>JADFJT010000025.1 GCA_022566015.1 Pseudomonadota bacterium
TTCATTTTGCGTTTCGGCTAGGCCTTCAGGTCGAAGGTGAATATAAAGGCATGTGGATGACCGAGGCGGTCTGGCGAGTAGAATCTATTGTTCAGGGTTTAGATGTTTAGCGCTATGGATCGACTTGAAAGTTAGTCGGAATCGGGGTGCCAACGGTCTACGAGCAGCGATATTTTGAGAACCAGGAAAGTGTCTAGTAAAGTCAGGCCTTATCACTATCACCAGGTACCGGCCAATCTCCTATCCAGGTTGATCCCTGTTCACAATAAATCACAACTGTATCTCTTTACTAGCGTTGGCCAGGAACTGAATTAATCAACAATCTCCCTGATAGTAATATCATCCAGTAAATAATTTTAGAGCTTTTCTTGAAAAGCGGTCATTTCGAATTCAACTCCGTGCAACTCAAATGTGCAGCCTGTAACCCGTCATCCTCGTCCCATGCCTGCCGCTTTCGATAAAGCGTTGAGGCGCTTACGTCTAGCAATGCTGCAGCCTTGGGAATATTGTTCCCACAAAGAGCAATTGCACGCTCGATATAACTTTTTTCTACCATTGACAGGGGTTCAATAGCTTCAGATAGATTGGTTTTTTGCGCTAAGGCCACGGTTTCTCCATTTCCTTCCACGCGCTCTCGATTAACATAATTGCCTGGTCCTGTTTCACTGCTGGCAGTTATTATTTTATTCAAGTTTTCAGTATCAAAGGGCAACATATCAGGTTGAACCACACCGCCGGTATTAAGTACTACAATATTTCTGATGACGTTTTGTAATTCCCGCACATTACCTGGCCAGGAAAATTTTTGCAGTATCTCTTCTGTTGCCGGCGCAAAGTGAGTAAATTGTTTACCTTCCTCATGACTATAATTTTCTAGCAATTTTTTAGCAATCTGGATCACATCGGAATCACGATCTCTGAGTGGTGGCAATTGCAAGGGTACAACGTGTAGCCGGTAATAGAGGTCCTCCCGAAACCTTCCCTCTCTTATCTCTTCGAGTGGATTACGATTAGTCGCACAGACTATTCTGACATCTACCTCTTCCAGCCGATCACTACCCACCTTCTGGATCGTTCGTGTTTGCAGAAACCGCAACAACTTGCTTTGCATAGCAAATTCCATTTCACAGACTTCATCCAGAAAAAGCGTACCACCGTTGGCCAACATTGCTGCCCCTTGACGGTTGCTTATTGCCCCTGTAAATGCACCTTTTACATGCCCGAACAACTCGCTTTCAATCAGGTCCTTTGGAATAGCAGCACAATTGACAGCAATAAAGGGCTTATCTTTTCGGGCACTTTGCTTGTGAATTGCTTCGGCAGCTAATTCCTTGCCGGTACCACTCTCGCCGGTAATAAATACGGTGGCAGAACTTGGAGCTGCGCTATCGATAATTTGGTAAGTGGCCTGCATACTCAGGGAGCTACCAATAAAATCGTGGTAATGATCGCGCTGAAAAGTTTCCTTAATCGTATCAATAACATTATTTAGCCGTTGGCGCTCGATCGCATTTCTCACGGTCACAATCAGTCGTTCGGCATTAATCGGTTTGGTTATAAAATCAAAGGCACCGCACCGCATAGCTTCTACAGCAGTATCAACTGTGCCATGCCCAGTAATTACAATAACCAGCACAGGGAGATGATGTTTATCGATATACTCCAAAATCTCCATACCACTCATATCTGGCAACTGAAGATCCAGCAGTATTACCTGGGGTAAAGATTCGGTAATATTTTTTAATGCATCTTTACCATTTTCTACAATTGTCAGCCCATACGACTGTTTATGCAGATAGGCTTTATATACAACTGCTAACTCCTTGCTATCTTCTACAAGGAGTATTTCTGCTTTGCTTGTTTTTGTCATAGTGTTCATTCCAATACAAAGATGGGACAAGGTCTGATTAAGCGCCTGCGCATTATTTGACATCCAGTGCTTTTACTGGCATCTCCTTTGGCACCTTGATAGATTCAAAGGAATTCAATATCAACAGGGATTCCCGCCCGATAGACAATAATTTCTGCGCGGTATTTGTTGCCTCGGTAAGCCGTCCTTGTTTACATAAAATATCCACCTTTTCTGCCAACGCCTGCAAGCGCAAAGCGCCATAGGTTCCGGCACTACTCTTCAACACATGCGCTTCCTGTTGTAATTTTTTACTATCACTTTCAATGCAGGCCTGTTTAACATTACTTAACCTGGTTCGTGTTTCACGCACGAATATTTCCACCAACTCTGGAACCAGTTCAGGTGATGTATCCTTCTCAAGCTGTTTAAGCACCCGCCCGTCAATCAATAAATCTTCATCTTTAATTAGCTTCAGGCGTTGATTATTTTTTTTAACTGGAGACTCTTTGGTCCAGAACTCTAAAACCTGAAAAAGAGCATCTCTATTGATTGGCTTTTCCAGATATTCATTCATTCCATGACTCAGGCATTTTTCACGGTCTCCCTCCATCACATTTGCCGTCATCGCGATTATCGGTATAGAAGACACATCTCCCGGTAGTTGGCGGATCCTTTTGGTCGCCTCAAAACCATCCATACCGGGCATTGCAATATCCATTAAAACCAGGTCATAGGGTAATGACTTAACAGCTGTAATGGCTTCCTTACCATCCGCTACTGCATCAACCTTGTAGCCTGCTTTACGCAGAATAGCCAAAGCCACCACCTGGTTGGCCTGACTATCCTCTACCAAAAGCAGGCGCACCATCTTGCGTGGACGAATATATTTATTTTGAGGTCTACCACCTTCGAGAAGGCTTAAATGCGGCATAATAATTGAGGGGGTTAAACTGTCTGGTTCACTTCGCACCAGCTTAACCACAAATTGAAACACACTACCTTTCCCAGGCTTACTTTTGCAACGGATAGACCCCCCCATCAATTCGACGATATTTTTTGAGATAGCCAATCCTAGTCCTGTGCCACCATAATTACGCGTAATTGACGGATCTACCTGGCTAAATTTCTGAAATAATTTCTGCTGCGCCTTTTTTGCAATGCCGATACCGGTATCTTTAACCGAAAACCCAATGTTCAACCGACCTTCTCTTTCCTCAAGCATCTTCGTCCTGACCTCTACGCTTCCTGAATCAGTGAATTTGATGGCATTACTAACCAGATTGATTAAAATCTGTCTTAGTCGTCCTGGGTCTCCGTTCAAAAATTCAGGTATGCCTGGGTCGTTATGAACGGTGATCTTGATTCCTTTTTTCTCGGCATCGAAAGCAAATAAATCCATTACTTCATTTACCAGCCTCGACAACACAAAATTGCTGTGCTCGAGATCCAGCATTCCGACTTCGAGTTTTGAAAAATCGAGCAGGTCATTCACCAATGCCAACAAGGATTCACCCGAGTTGGCCGCGGTATCTGCAAAAAGTCGCTGCTCCTTATCTAATGATGTATCTAGTAGCAGATGATTTGCACCGATTATGGTATTTAGTGGTGTGCGAATTTCATGACTCATTACAGCCAGGAAGTCTGATCTGGACTTATTTGCATTGTTGGCTTGCACGATAGCTGCTTTCAACTTCCGCTCGATATTCCTGCGCTCACTAATATCTCTGAAAACAACAACAGCTCCTGTCTGTTTGCCATTCTCTCTTATAGGCGTGCTGGTATATTCTACCGGGAATTTTGAACCATTTTTTCGCCACAAATAATCTGAGTCCGAATGGTGCGACAATCCTTCATTTAAGGCTTTCAAAACAGGACATTCGGCTGGCAAATAAATAACCCCATCGGATTTCGAATAATGCATAGTTTGGTTATGGGGTTTTTCAATCAACTCAGCCGTTTCCCAGCCGAGCATGCTTGCTGCAGTGGGATTTACGAAGGTTATTTTCCCTTCCATATTTACCCCATAAATTCCTTCTCCCGCGAAATTCAGGATCAACTGGTTGAGCTGGCTTAGACTCTCTATCGACTTTTTTGCAATTCTTAATTCCATTTCCGCCAGATGTTTTCCCTGTAATACCTCTGACAACTCATTGACAGACTGCCCGAGCCGCATAAATTCCTCTGAGGCCGAAAGCATTAGCACACCGTCGAAATCACCTGCTGCTATGCGCTTTAATCTGTCGTTAATTTTCTGTATTGGACGAACTGTTAACCCATGCATTGCCAGGACAATAATCGCTGTTAACAACAACAAACTAGCAGACAAGATCATGCGGGTAAGAAATACATGATCCTCAACCTTATCGTATATACCTCGCACGTCCCAGCGCATAATTATTGTACCAAAGCGTTCTTCCTCGAGAACGAATGATTGTTTTAACTCCATAATCTCAATATTTCCCGGCAACTGACTGTTTTCCCATGCCAGCAATTTTCCACCTAACTCATCATTAATATGGATTGCAGTTATATCGGAACGATTGTGCGTCACCCTTTCTACAATACTTTCTAATAACGGGATATCTTCTGAAATAACGC
Source organism: Pseudomonadota bacterium (assembly GCA_022566015.1). Lineage (GTDB taxonomy): Bacteria > Pseudomonadota > Gammaproteobacteria. The sequence continues at coordinate 4,451 of JADFJT010000025.1, forward strand.
CTTCAAAAACCGCAGCGTGCAATATGTTGAAATTATTTATATTTTGCTGGCGTAATGTCTCCATGACCTCGGGGGTTTCATATTTCCGTACTAATGCACCTCCAATAATCGCGACCAACAACATCGCGACAATCAGGGTAAATCCGATTTGAAACCATAGGGGCCAATGTCGCGGGTTGCGGTAGTGCCAACTGGAAGATATATAATTCATTAAAAACTAGTAACCTTTTTGATAAATCATTGACTAATTTCTGATAAACAACTATTCGAAAAATCGAGGGTTATTTTTAATAGCCTTTCGAATGCGGTCATAGTCTTCATCGGACCCAGCCAGAAAACCATCCTTCTTGAGCGCTTTTAATGCTTCAGGGTCTTTAAGTGCCAGCAGTGTTACCTGAAGCGCCTTGAATATCCTGGGCGGCAAGGCCCTTCGTGAAATCCAGGGTTTTGTCACATTGGGGAATACGGCAATTGCGCGCAACTGGGCACCCTTTTTCAATAATTTCTCAAATGTTCCCTCCTTGAGTGCACCTGCGTCGAATTTACCCGCGGCAACAGCCGAACCTACCCTGTCGTGTCGGCCCAGATATTGATACGAACTTAGCTCATTGGCCGTTATGCCATTTTCACCAAGATATGCTTGCGAAAGATATCGACCAATAGTGGATTGAGGATCGCCGAAAGCGAAACTTTTTCCTTTTAAATCTTCGACGCTGGTAATGGTGCTATCTATCCGCACACAAATGACTCCATTAAATATCTTGCTTCCATTCTTGCTCTCAACAGCAATGATTGAAATTCCCGGGTCCTGATTTTTTGCATTTATATAAGATGCGGGACCAAAACGGGCAAAATCGACTTCCCCACTTACCAGAGCATCCACTCCTTTTTTGTATGAGCTCGCTACTTGCAGGCTAATGACTACGGGTGTATCTATTAATCTGCTCAATCTTGTTTCCAACACATTCAGCACTGGTCGAAATTTTTTTACCATTTCTGAAGGTTTGTCTGAAGCGTAGATACCAAAATTGAGGACAATATCGGCATGTGCCAGGATTGAATTAAACAGGAACAGGCAAAAAATGATAAACGCATATTTGTGTTTACCACTATTTGTTGACGATTTAGTTCTAAACATTGGGCTTACCTCTTACCTAAGTTGTTTAATCTAGCGGCAGCTGCTCTAATTGCAGTCGCTTCACTTATGTCAATTTTCTTAACGTGCCTTTACTCTTTAACTCGTTCTCCTGATTCTTTCAGTTTCGTGTTTCAATATTTTCATCAGTTAACGAAAAGAATATATCCACCACTTTCTGTGCAAAATGCGTACCGCTATTCTCTCTAACCATCTCCAGCGTTATTTCACCGGCATAGGTGCACGGCATTTACCATTTGAAACTAAGGTTAATCCCATATAAACCACTGCCCACGAATGGTGTTACCTCAAAGCTTTTGTATTGCGCAGTAAGATAATCACTGCTTAAAATAGCTTCGCTGGCTCTGGCAACATCTTCTTCCACAAATTCCTTTTCTCCCGGCACCCACTGAGGCTCTGTCGCTCCTTCAACATCCATCGCCAACAGAGCCGGTGATCCCGCTGTAAATATGTCTGGCACCTGTGGTTGAGCAAATGCGATAGCTGGAAATACCAACATGAACCCCATCAATAATACGACCGGTATTTTCTTATTCATTACCATTCCGATTCATCCCAGTTGCTTTAATCCCACAGAAGCGTTGTCGGGAGTGGTGGGCTTGTGGGCGCAGAATCACACCCGGCTTCGCCATTTCTCCCAGTACCTCGATGTCATCTTCAAAGACAAAGACCGAATTAGTCAGCAATGTTCTACCGGGCATCATGGCGTGTCTCCCGTGGTTTAGTCATTTAAGTTACGTCAGATCTTAGGGGACTAATATGTTAGAAATATGCGAGTTTTGTGTAAATTTGTGCAAAACCGATCCGAATTGATAGTGGGGAATCTGCTTATATTGGCCGGAAAAAGTCCCAGCCTTCATCCAATGTAGTTCGAGTTAATGGACGATGTGGATACGCTGAATGGGCCTCGAAAGCCCTGTCATATGAAGAATTTCACGATAAGTCTCACCCGGTTGTGCCTATCTAATATTTGATACATAAGTCGCTCCATACGCCTATCAGTCGAGCACTTTACGCAGTCTAGACTGTCTGTTATTCCCAGGCGTGACACACATACCAGATCATTAAACCCGTGATTTTTTGAATCCGAAATAATGACTCCTGATAATTTCCATAATGCATTTATTCTAAAAATGCTTTGCATATTGCAATTTTCCTGGCGTTAAAAGCTAACCTGAACATAGCGATTCAGTTTCTGATTATTTTTTGTATCTAATTGATTAAAAGGGACTTTATTGTATTTATATTTTTTTTACCGGAATTGGCACATCGTTTGCATTTGCTCATACAAAGGATTTCTGTTCAAGGGATGCGCAATGTGAACAACTAACTAAATAAGGTATTTAAAGATGAATAAATTAAACAAAACGTTAATGACTACACTAGTACTTGGTTTACTGGGTGCAAACGCACAGGCTGCAACCACAGCGGACATTACTCTTTCCGGAACTGTGGCCCAGGACTGTAGCGTTGCACTTAGCTCGGCTAACTACACTGTTGACCTGCTCAATGGTGAAAATGATTCTACCGTTGCTACAGTGACTGAAACCTGCAATGACGCGGATGGATATGTAATTTCATTCAGCTCAGCTAATAGTGGCGTCATGCAGAATGATGACAATGCCAGTGAACAGAAAGCCTATACCATCTCATATGGTACCGGGATTGTTGCACAAAGTTTATCTCAGGCTCAGTCATCTTCCTACAGCTCCTTCACTGCAGGCAATGCTGTTCCATTGAAACTGAATCTTGCTGCACATACCAGTGGCGTTCTTGCTGCCGGCACCTGGTCTGACACCATTACTGTCAGCATAGCTGCTGTTCAGTAACTAGCACGTGGTAGTTCGATGACAGGGCCTCACTGGCCCTGTCATATTTATCCAAACCCCCAAGTCCCCTAGAGAATCCGATGAGAAGATATTTTAATAAACGCATACGACGCTTACTTTCTGGATGGTTATTAATAACGTTTATTTTATTGGCGAACCACGCCCATGCCTACAAACTCATACCCTTATCCGTTGAGATGACCCCTTTTGGGCCTGGAGCAAGACAGTCATTTCGAATCGAAAATCCCAGTGACGTACCTATCGCGATCGAGTTAAAAATGTTTTCGCGAAGCATGTCGCCGAATGGACAGGATATATTAGTCGAGGCAGAAGATGATTTTATTATCTACCCGGCTCAGGCCATTGTCATGCCGGGAAGGACCCAGGCTATACGTGTTCAGTGGATTGGTAAAACCAGCCTCAAACAGGAACTCGCCTACCGCATGATAACAGAGCAATTACCCGTATCGTTCGATGAAGAACAAGCTGATGGTGGTCGGATCAAACTATTGGTCAGGTTTATAGCGTCAGTATATGTCGTTCCGCGAAATACTCGTGCTGACGTGAGGGTAACCAGGGTATCGAATATCAGGGACAATGAAGGTAATAATAGTATCGAAATCATATTATCCAATCATGGAACCGCGCACGCGTTACTAAGGCAAGCAAGAATAACGCTAGTTTCAGGTGAGTCGAAAATTGAGCTAACCCCAACGCAACTCCCAATGATGACCAGCCAAAATGTGCTTGCTGGACACCATCGGGTATTTGTTATCCCCAGACCAAAAGACCTTGCTTCAGGTGAAATCAGTGCGTTGATTAAATACCAGGGACAATAAGGCTGGCCAGGTTATCGTTAGGTGTACCGTGTTTTATAGCCTTTCTTCCATCAAGAACTGGCAGCTTGTTAGTCTATTGTTGTTATTAATTTTTACCTCAGGATTTACTGGTAAATGCGATGCGGAATCGCGAGTCGATCTGTTTCAAAGAATCTTCGGAAATCAAACCGTAAACAAAAACCAGTCTTTCAATGTTCCGCTTTTAATCGATAATCAACAGCACGGCGAAGTCCACATAATCGCTGACAATTCGTCATCCACGATAAAACTGACTGCCCTTGATATTTTTAATCCCCTGAAACTGATTATGGAATCCGCCAGTTTGTCGACTATGATATTGGAGGCCGAAGGCAAAGAATATCTCCGTCCCGAGTGGTTCACGGATCGGGGTTTAATCACAGTGTATGACCGAGAGAAACTCATACTAAAAATGGAGGTGCCCACGTCTATGAGGCGCCTTTTGACCATCCACCTCACGCAATCACCTGCATCCAGGTCTGTCGATAACGCTTTCACGCCATCAGACTTTAGTGCTTACATAAATATTTTTGCAGAGAAAGACTATCTCTGGACGCGCACTCCTGCCCAAATGAGCAATGTTACTAATATATCGTTCCACAGTGCACTTAATGTCAAAGGATGGGTACTCGAAACATCTGGAAGATACACCAGCTATCCTGACTCTAATTTTCTGCGCGGTGATATTCAATTAATAAAAGATATCCCTCTACAAGGCATACGCATTTCCAGTGGTGACGTCACCTTGCCTGCCACAGGATTTCAGAACGCACTAACAGTTGGTGGCATAACTATCGAGAAAATGCTTTCCATTCAACCCAACTACATCACCAGCGCGATTGGGATATCCAGTTTTTCGCTCGAGCATTTCTCCACCGTGGAAATTTTGATTAACGGAGTTCACTACAGAACTTTACGCTTACCCGCCGGCCGATACGACTTACGTGACTTTCCTATCGCCAGCGGTATTAGCGACGTCACTATTGTCATAACCGATCGATTCGGTCATACCCGGAAGATCGAGTTTCCGCTTTTCTCGGACAGCACACTGCTGGCAAAGGACATGCATGAATACGGTTATGGGATTGGTTACCCCACAAGCAGCTTGCATGAGTACGATACAGATCACCTGATTTTCAGCGGTTTCCACCGTACCGGTATTAGCCCTCATTTAACGCTAGGTACAAATTTTCAGGCCTACCAAAATACCTATTTGCTCGGCGGGGAAATGCGCTTATCACGTATTTATGGCAATTTTCTCGTTCACACAGTCGTAAGCAGGAAACCAGGCAATCAATATGGCAGCGCTGAAATCCTTGGTTATAACTATCAAAACCGCTCAGCCTCGGGAAATCCGATGGGCTTGTGGGAACTGACAGCAGCAAAATATAGCGCGCGCTTCCAGACCCCTGGCGTCTCCACCGATGAAAACTCTACTTCATTTGAAACCTCCGCCAGTGTCAGCTTTCCGTGGAAAGATATTGGACAATTAACACTGCGTGCCCAGGTACGAAAATCTCATGGTATCGGAACCGCGAGAAAATCTATCGGCGTATTATTCAATCAACGAATATCGCATGACATGGGATGGGATTTATCATTTTCTGCCGCACAGTTAGATAGCGACAGCGTTGATTACAACCTGTCTGTAAACTTTAATTACCGATTTGGAAAAAGAAATCACAACCTGGCAGTCACCTATGACACCGCGCAAAATGCACGTACCATCAAATGGAACCAACGATCCCCGAATCGTATTGGTGGCATCGATACAGAACTTGAGTTTCACGAAAAACCTGATAACTCATCAATTCTGGGTAGGATGTCCTACCGTGGCAATCGGATCGAAACACAGATCCAACACATTGCAAGCAGAAATCAGTCGGACCAGCAGCAGGAAACTCAGAGCACCAACATCCAGCTTGCCACTGCGGTGGTTTATGCCGGTGGTCATTTCGCTCTATCGCGTCCGATAACGGATAGTTTCGTCATTATCGCGCCACACATCGCACTTGGAGATAGAAAAGTGGTTGTCGATCTCAGAGGTGATTCCTTTTTGGCAGAATCTGGATTCATGGGGCCCGCTGTGGTTCCCGATTTAACTTCTTATCACCCTCGTATCCTATCTGTGGACATACCTGATCTTCCTGTTGGTTACAACATTGGTGATGGCCTTCCGCACATTTTACCAACCTATAACAGTGGCACGGTCATAATATTGGGCAGTGATGCCAACGTTATGCTGCGAGGGAAATTAATTCTGGGCGTAGATAAACCCCTGAGTTTGAAAAGCGGTACCATCGTGCCATTGAATGGTTCTGGTGCAGAACCCATTTTGTTTTTTACCAATCGCAAAGGTCACTTTCAAACTGAAGGTTTAAGGCCTGGCGCATATCGACTTCAACTAACTTCTCATCCTGAATCACTGCTCATGATAGAGATACCCTCAAATGCAGAAGGCATATATGATGCGGGCACTCTACAGCTCAATTAACTTTTTAAAACATTCGACACGCTACGGATGGTTTCGGTACCTGTTTTGCTGTGTGGTATTTAGTGTCATTTTCTATGTGCCACAGACCCTGGCCTGTGATCTTCGCTTGCAGGGGCTCGATGATCTCCATATTGAATTTGATCACGCTTACAGCAGACAATCTGATGTTGGCCGAATCTATACAGAACAGTTTACGATTCACAGCCGCGAATCAGATTGCCCATTTTTTGTCACCTTCTCAAACAGCAATAATCGCCATTTGGAAAATGGCTATGGCGATCATCTTCGTTATGAACTATATGATTCCGTCCAGCATAAAATCCGGCTCACCGGCCCACCAACAGCATCCACGCAAAACATACTAGAAGGATACCTTAACAAAACACAACCGCTACGAAGTCTACGTTATTACTTTTTCGTGCCATTTGATCAAGATGTCCCTTCAGGTGATTATAGTGACTCCATTGAAATTTCCATTTATGAAGGAAATACCAGTCAATATACATTGCGCGATACCAGGCGAGTCACCTACACCGTTACTGTGCCGGCGAATATTTCCATTTCGATACAATCTTCTGTTGGCATTGGGGAAACAGCAGACCTGAATTTCGGTACCCTGCAAATTGGCGAAAGCCGTTCCTTTTCCATCGACGTTGTTGCAAACACCCCCTACGACCTGAGCATCGAATCAGAAAACAATGGGGTTTTGACGCAGGATACTACACGCGCACCTAACACAATTCCTTATGCACTCCAGTACAAGGGTCGTCATATTGACTTATCCCGCCGGACCTACTTGTCGTATCCCCAACGTAAACACACAACCGAAGTAATCACACATAAATTTAATGCAATTATTGGAGAGTTTGATTTCGTATTGTGGGGGGAGTATCAGGACAATCTTGTTCTCACGGTAACCGCACGCTGAAGTCGCGGATTCAATTTGCTAGTGTAGCAAATGGGTATAATCCGAAAAGCCCTGGTTTGGTGATTTTATGACAGGGCTTTTTCTGAGATGCCCTTTGAGCAAATTGCAAATAATTTTTATTTTGAGTTGCAAACTGCAATTCTCCAGTATGATTAATTGATCGAGTAATCCATAACCCGTTGTTTTTAAGCCATATTTAATTATGGCACGATATGTGTACCTATAGCTTAAATGCTTGTAAACACGACGGAGAAGTTAAAATGAATCGAATCAATGCTGCAATAGAACATGTAGATGATCGTAACACCGGTCAAAGGATTACGATCTTTTCTGCAAAAGGATCGCTGACTAAATCAACCGCTTCAGAGGTAAGAATATTAATGCATAGACTCCTGTCAAACGAAAGCAGGATTGTAAACCTGGATATGTCTGGATTAGACAGTTTTGATATCTGGGGTGCTAGTCAGTTGGCTAAGACCATTTGTCAAATCCTTGCACGTGGCCAGGAATTTAATATCTGGTGTGACAACCTTAAGGTTAGAAATCTACTTAAGTTACTACATATCAATGTACTTGTACCCGTCCTGGGCGCCGACAGTCAAACAAGTGTGCCAACACTGTACTCCGTCAGCCCGAGTTGGGCAGAATAGCCTGATTGCCTAAGAGATAGTTTTAGTTCATCGTTAACCTGAAGAGGAAATGATGATGCCAAACAAACGAAGCGCAGAAAAAACAGTACGATTTTCCGGAAGGACTTCTCAAGGTCGGGGGAATTCTCCCGCGTCGAGAACCTCTATAAAGCTCAGCGTGGAGACTTTGGGCCCGGCGATCCGGAGGAGTTGACCGACAAATTAATAATGCCAGGCAAGTACGATGACTGATAAAATCCTTGTCATAGATTATGATTTCTACATTGCCGAAGAAGCGTTGATCGTTGAGGATGAAATTTGCAGGGTATGAGTCGAATGCCTTGTTATTAATGCTTACGAGTGTGGTGAACCCAGGGGAAATAAGATTTCGATACCCGGTGGCGCGATACCAGGATCTGATTTGCCCAGAGCGTTAATCCTATGAAAGGTAATTGTTTTAAACCGTAAAAACACTAGTGAATAGAAACTCTTTTTAGGCTAATACGATATGATTAAGGTACTCTGCATCGAAGACGACGAAAACCAGCGCCAGGAAATAGTAGAAGCGCTGGTGACCGAGGGGTTCGAAGTATTGGAGGCCGCTGATGGAAAATCTGGCCTTGAGTTGATCCTGGGCGAGAGGCCAGATCTCATACTATGTGACCGCGTGATGACCGGTAAATCAGGATATGCTCTCCTTGAAGAACTCCGTGAAAATCACCCGGATACAAGAGCTATTCCGTTTCTGTTTCTGACGGCATTGGATCACCGCAAAGATAAATTCGCTACCGTGGATTTACATCCAACCGAATACATTACCAAGCCTGTAGATTTAACTTTACTTATCGATAGAATCAGAGATCTTACCAAAATCGAATGAATGCTTATTCAGGTGTACCAAATATTCTAAAATCCCACTGTCACTGTGTTATCAGATGATCAGGCGAAAAGTAAGCTATTAACGGTTTTTCAGTCTACCAACCTGGAAAAAATAGCTTCAAATTCGTCTGTTTTTTCTCGATAAATAGCCAGTATTTCGGGGTCAAAGTGAGAGGGGTCAGTTCGCCCGTCACCATCCAGCATGATGGCAATGGTTTTTTCATGGTCGAATGCTGGTTTGTAGGGACGCTCGGAACGCAGTGCATCATAAATATCGCCCAAAGTTGTGATACGCGCCTCGATGGGAATTTCAGCTCCTGTCAGCCCACGTGGATATCCACCACCGTCCCACCGCTCGTGATGTGCCCAGGCGATGTTGGCCGCCAACATCATTACCGGGTAGCTGGAATTTGACAGGATGCGATAGCCAATCTCAGCGTGCTGTTTCATGATGACTATTTCATCGTTGTTTAGCTTGCCAGGTTTGAGCAGAATGGCATCTGGGATACCTATCTTTCCCCCATCGTGCAGCGGAGCAGCCAGGCGTATCATTTCCTGGCGCTTCTCGGACCAGCCGACTTCGGCCGCAATCAGCCCGGCATATTCACCGATTCGGCGAATATGGTTACCAGTCTCTGGATCTTTGTATTCAGCGGCGATGGCCAGGCAATCCAACGCCTCGGCGTATGCGGATTCCAGGCCTTGATACAGATTACGAATTTCGGCAGTTTTCGCCTCGACATCCGCTTCGAGTCCCTTTTTATAATGACTGCTGGCCCTTTTTAATAGGACTAACTCTTCGGCGCGGCGTACCACATGTATCGCATGATCAACATCGATTGGTTTTTGCATAAAGTCTATGACGCCAAGCTTTAGAGCGTTGATGGCTTCTGCTGTGCCTCCATGGCCGGTAATGACGACGAATTCTACCTGTCGCCCTTCATCCAGTTCCGCACGGGCAGCGCTGATCATTTCCAGTCCTGTTCGGCCGGGCATTTGAAGATCGGCAAGGACGACGACAATCTCCGGGTCGCTCCGAACCAGGTTAAGTCCCTCTTCGCCGTTAGCCGCGGTCACGCATACGAAGCCTTCGTCGACCAGACACTCCACCAGTTCATCGCGAATATCCGCTTCATCATCGACAATTAGTATCTTGTTGGTCATATTTTACTATTATTTTGAATCCGGGTAATTTCCGTTTCTATCGACTCAAGAAACCGGTCAATGTCCAGGGGTTTTTTATGGAAGATGAATTGGTCGATGTCCAGCCCAAAGGTTTCGACCGACGGACTGCCGTGCCCCGAAATAATGATAAAGCTGATATCGCGCTCGAAATCAGTTCGCGCTTCGTTGATAAGATCCGCCCCACTTTTTCCAGGCATTTTCAGGTCAGTCACAACCAGATTGATATCAGAATGGGTGCGCAGAGCTTCGAGCGCAGCGTTAACCTCCGCTGCACATATTACCTCGTATCCCTCCTCAGTCAGCGTTTCCTCGATCTCGTCGAGGATATCCCTTTCATCGTCAACCACTAAAATTTTGGTCATCGTTAATTGCTCATACGCTTGTGTTTATCCAGTCGTTACAGGGGCATCGATGGTGGGTAGCGTGATGGTAAATCTTGCGCCTTGATCGCCATTGATGGCAATAATGCTACCACCCATATCGCGGATGATACCATAGCTAACCGACAGTCCAAGGCCGGTTCCCTGACCCATTTTTTTGGTGGTGTAGAAGGGTTCGAATATGCGCTCGATAATATCTTCGGGTATACCGCCACCGCTATCCTCGACGATAATTTTGACGCTCTCGGAGCCCGCTATTTCAACCTCCAAGCGTATCCACCTCTCCTGTAAGTCAGCATTGGATTCGATGGCATCCCGCGCATTGGTCAGCAGGTTCAGGATCACCTGTTCGACCTGCACTTGATGACCGAGAACCAGAGGGCATGGATCGGGCCGTTCTCCCACCCGAATCTCAATCTCCAACAGGCGCAGTTGCTCGCCCATCATGGCGAGTGCGCCCTCCACCATGTCACTGGGATAAATCGGGTAGGGCTTTTCATCCGCCTTGCGGCCAAACATTCGCATATGAGTGATGATGCTGGAGGCTCGTTCGGTCTGTGCCGATATTCTCTCCAGCTTATCCGACAGGTATTTTGAGTCTACGTCTCCCTTACGCATCTTGCGCAGTATATTGCCTGCCGCCATACGGATGACATTGAGCGGCTGGTTTAGCTCGTGTGCAACACTGGTCGCCATTTCGCCCAGGGTGGCCAGCTTTGACGCCTGTATAACCTGGCTAGCGGCCTTTTTGCGTTCGGTTAAGTCCAGGTTAATACCACCAATCCCATTAACCTCTCCCTCAGGTCCATAAATTGGAAACTTAACCACAAGCACGCTCAGAGTTTTGCCACTTATTGAGGGCATATCGATCTCCCACTGATGCGCCTTTTTGGTTTCAATAATTTCGCGATCTTGTGATGTATAGATATCGGCATTTTCTTCGGAAAAGAAGTCGTAGACAGTTTTTCCCTTCACTTCACCCTCGATACCGTACCAGGTCCGATAAGCCTGACTGGCTAACAGGAACTGCCCTTCCAAATTCTTGATGTATATGGCGACCGGTGATGCCTCCGCCAGGGCCGAAAATCGAGCTTCACTGGACTCCAGACGGGACATTGCTTCCTGTATCTCCCATCTCTGATATGCCAATTTTCGCAGATATAGCGCCAACAGCAGGGTGGCAAACAATCCGACCAGCAGAACGAGTGAGGATGTGGCATGAATATCAAAGTAATAGGAAATTTCCTCGCTTCGGCAGAGAACTATCGCCCAGGAGCGCCCCCCGATTACTAATGAGTTTGACAGACAAGGCTCCTGAGTGAGTTCAGCTGCACTTTGATAATTCGACTGCGACGGATAGAGAAGTTGTTGGCCGAGCGGCGCCGATTCATCAAACACGAATACCGTCACTGCATCGTGCTCGTGCTGCTCTAGCTCTGCACCGATAATATCTCCAACCCTTAGCACTCCGAGGGCAAAGCCCGATAGTTGCTGCCTTCTCTCGGATACCGTCTCGGGTATATTCCCATCTCGATAAATCGGTTGAAACACCAGTATTCCGAACTGCTTACCGGTCTCCTGAATTAGGGTGATTCTGGAAGTTGCCTGTAGCCGGCCTGAGTCGCGGGCGAGATTCAGGGCAGCCAACCGGGCTGGATTCGAGGCGAGATCATAGCCGACCGCCGCCTCGTTACCCTCAAGCGGCTCAACAAAATAGACCGGAAAATAGACCTCACGCCTACCGGCGGTGATCACCTCGCCCTGTGAGTTCCTCTCGGTAAATTGAAAGCCTGTGAGGCCATCAATTCGCGCCAGAGTTTCAAACTTCTCTCGATCTAAGGCATTGACTTTGGGTATCCACTCAACGGCCTGAATACCCTTCACATCTTTCACCACGACATCTACAAATATGCTAAATTCCGACCGAGTGACCCGCTCCGACGCAGCATATAGGGCTGCAATCGATTCAATAATATCGATGGTTATGATCATCTTATCTTTGACAATCTCTGTATGCTGTTCGGCAACTACTGAAAAACTGGCTAGATCTCTATCGTGCTCCATATTTCTTAACAGGTAGAACGCCAGTGACGACAGGAGGAGCCCGGTAAATAAAACGATATAAACGGGGGTTATCTGAGAGTGACTATTCATCATTATTATGCAGGGAGCTAAAATTCGTTTCGGTCATCTTGAGGTCGTCTTTTAGCAATTATTTTTGCCCGCTGAATAATGGCTAAACTCTCTGGTTCGACGCTTGCACCATAACATTGGCTGGGCATCCGCGAAAGCTTGATCGTCAGTCCTGCTAGAGCCAGTATCCATCAGGCCACAACTAAGGCATCGACACTGGGTAGCGTAATTTCAAACCTTGCCCCCTGATCGGTGTTACTGGCCACAATGCTTCCACCCATATCGCGAATGATGCCATAGCTGACCGACAGTCCAAGTCCGGTTCCTTTCCCCATCTCCTTGGTGGTGTAGAAAGGCTCGAATATGCGATCAATAATATTATCGGGTATGCCGCCGCCGCTATCCTCGACAATAATTTTAACACGGTCGGAGCCCAATGTTTCAACCGCCAAACGTATCCACCTCTCATTTAGGCCATCGCGGTATTGAATAGCATACTGGGCATTGCTCAGAAGGTTAATGATCACCTGTTCGAGTTGGATCTGATGGCCGATGATATTGCGGCAATCCTCGAGCTTATCCGTTTTAATATCGATTTCCAGCAGGCGCAGCTGCTCGCCCATCATATCGAGTGCGCCTTGAATTACACCACAGGGACAAATCGGGGAATTCGCTTCCAATGCCTTGCGGCCAAACATTCGCATATGACCGATGATCGAGGCCGCGCGCTCGGTCTGTGCCGATATTCTCTCCAGCTTATCCGACAGGTATTTTGAATCTGCGTTGCCCTTGTGTATCTTCCGCAGAACATTGCCTGCCGCCATGCGGATGACGTTGAGCGGCTGGTTCAGTTCATGGGCCACACCGGTCGCCATCTCGCCCAGGGTAGCCAGCTTTGACGTCTGTATAATCTGTGCTGCAGCCTCTTTGCGTTCACTGATATCTGTGTCAATGCCCCCTATCCCAGCCAACTCACCATCGGGTCCAAAAATAGGAAACTTAACTATATGTATAGCCATTTTCGTACCCTGGGCACAGGGCACAACAGCTTCCCACTCCATCGTGATTTTACTCTCGATGATTTGACGATCTTGTGCGATATAAATGTCAGCATCTTCTTTGGTGAAAATATCATATGCAGTTTTGTGGGTGATTTCACCCTCGATATTGTGCCATTTTCGAAACGCTTGGCTGATAAACTGGTACCGCCCATCTAGATCCTTGAGGTATATTGAAACTGGTGCGGCGGCTGCCAGAGCCGAGAATCGATCTTCGGATTGTTGCAGTTTAATTTGTTTATTGCTAATTGTCTGAATCATTTTCTTATATTGGTTGACTAAGGTTTTGATCTCGGAAATATGGGTGACTGGCCAATCGACATCATCTCTATCGGGATTTTCTGCTAACTTGGCCGAAGCATTAGTCAGCTTCAAAAGCGGGTTAACCAGGCGCTTACTAATGATTGGAACAATCAATAATGCAATTATCATCGTGAGAAGCGGGGCTAACAAATTTTTAGAGTAATCTTCCTGTAGCCGATCAATTGCACTCGCCATTGACATGCGTACTTTGATTTGCCAGGTACTGTTTAAATTAAGTTTAGCGCTGCTTTCCCAATAAGCTTGTCGCCACCTGACCATCGCGGGCATGTCCTCATCGGCAGGTAATAAATGGTGGGGATTGTCACCATATACATAGTCGTTTGAGTCCAGGCTCATTTCGGAAATGATCGTATTGCCACTCCCGTCTTCCAGTATAATATTCAAATATTGTCCGTGGAGATAACCCAAACGGTTTATCAATGTCTTTAAAGATAACGACGTAACCAAATATCTGCGGTCAGCTAATGGAATCACCAGGTCAATTTCACTTCGAGTTGGATATCCAACCTGTATTTCATCTACGGGAAAATTTATCAGGCTATATAGCTCAGTTCCAGCCCCCCTGATCTGTTCCGCATAATTGGAATATCCAGTTCGGTTTACTGGATAAGCAAATTCAATCACGCCCTTGGAATCGGTAATCTCTAATTCGACTAATTCCGGGGCCAGTCCGGTGCGTCGCCACTGATCAATTTTAGAAGCCCATGATTCTCTGGGGTTTTCTGCCAGTGGCCCAGACACCAGCGTCTTTACCAGTAAAGCATGCTCACGGAAAGATTCATCGAACATGCTCGCAACATGCGTGGCCCAGTTCTGGGTAAGATTATCAAGTGTCATCTCAATATCATGAAATTCATTTTTATTTGCCATCGTTATCACCAGCAACATCGGGATAAGGATGAAGGCGGAGATAGTATTATTTAACCCTACATGCAGTGGGCAGTCTGACATCTTTTCTTTTCCCATTAAGAATGCACCCAATCCGAATTGCATTAGCAAACTGGCAAGGAGCGTATTGGCCAATCCGTTTAGGGTCTGCTTCAACATTATAATTTTTACCGCATTTTCGGGCAGCCCAAGCTGGTAGGTATAGAATATCCATATGAGTGGTATTCCGACAAATACCCAGAAAAAGGCATCGATGAGCACCATGTTTTCTTTTTTCAGATTCCAAACTAAAACACCCATGAATAATGCTTCCGCCCCAAAGATAATTATCGCGTACGGATGACCCCATAACAGGTAGGTGTATGAGCCAATAATGATGCCGATCAGTGCACCCCAAAAGACGCCGGAAATACGGATCGCGACCATTGTCGCGATGCTGCCGAAAATGAGGTTTACGCCGAAGAAAATCTCGGTATTGAAGTAGTTGCCTACTATGCCTGCGCCAGTCAAGCCGAGCAAAACAAACGCTTGTCTCATGTCGGGGATTCTTCGACGATCGATAGATTGAGTCAGAAACCTGTGCCAGGTATTAATTATTGCTGATTCAGTCATTTCAAATCGTCCCCTGGTGGAATTACAATATCGACCGTGGTTCCCTTGCCTTTTTTACTGGTTATGTGAAGCCTGCCACCATGTAGTTCGACGTATATATGCGCTAATGGGAGGCCAAGACCAAGGCCATTGATACTTCGGGTGTAACTCCCATCGAGCTGGCGAAATGCTTCGCTGGCTATGCGCACTTCCTCTTTGCTCATTCCAGTCCCGTTATCTGATACTGATACACTCAATCCATCGTCCACACGGCTCACTTTTATAGCGACTTCCGTATTCGGCGGGCAGTGCTGAATCGCGTTATCAATCACATTACGAATCGCCTGCATAAGGCGCTTTTTATCACCCCGGATCACCGGGATCGCTTCATTGCCATCGATGATGGTCATGGTGATCGTAGCTGACTCCGCCTTGGGTCCGAGTACCTCGACCACACGCTTGACGATATCGGTCATGTCCACTTTTCCCGGTATCAGTTTTATTTCACCGCTGCCCGCATCCACCAGATCGAGAATAGTGTTGATAATTCGGAGCATTTTTGCCCCCCACTTGGAGATTTTTTTACAGTATCGGTGCTCCTCTAAATCTCCCCGCGCCTGGCTGGACATCGCAATGATTTCCGCAAATCCTAATATCGGGACTAATGGTGTCCTCAGCTCGTGACTGATCATGGCTAAAAACTCAGACTTAACCCGATTGGAAGCCGACAGATCCAGGTTTAGAGATTGAAGTTTTTGGTTAGCCCGTAACAGATCGTCCGATAGCAATCTAACCTCTTGTGCGCGCTCTTCAACCGTATATTCGAGGTGTTCACGAAAGTGCTTGTCCAGCTTTCGCAATAGAAGTGATTCAGAGGCCCGACCTACCGCATGTAATAAGTGATCGGGTGATATCGGTTTAGTAATAAAGTCCATTGCCCCGAGTTGTAGAGCTTTGATAGCTTCTTGTGTGCCCGCGTGTCCCGTAACCACAATAAAAGCAAGCTCCCTCTCGCCGTTCAAGATTTCTTGAAGCTGATGTATCATTTCCAGGCCATCCATATCCGGCATTTTGAGATCAGTAATAATGATCGAAATTTCCTCATCATTACGAACGATGTCCAGTGCCTGTATTGGACCGCATGCTATTTCACACTGAACCAAATCATCGAAAGTTAATAGTTCAACGATTTCGTCGACAGATTCACGCTCGTCATCAACCACCAGCACCTTAGGGGTACTCTTTGAGAATTCTATCTGGATGGATTCATCTACTGTCATGATAGAGTTTAGAATGGGGGTTGTTATTTCACCGGTTTCAGTTGTAGGCCTGTGCATAGATAATTTCTCCATAAAAATTAAAATTAATTTTTGAGTGATTTGAGTTGTCGTTTCTTGTGCGTTAATCGAGTGCTGATAAAACGGCCAATACTGTTCATTGACAGGGGTTTTCGTAGAACAGCGATTACACCACAATTCTTAATTGTCACTACACTGTTCAGGTTTTCAAATGCTGAAATCATTATTATCTGTACCCCCGGTAGAAATTTACGAATCGCAAAAGCTGTTTCCACGCCGGTTGAACCATGAAGCAGGTAATCCATAAGAATGAACTCCGGGCGGTGTTCATTAGCCAGCATCAATGCCGCGTCTCCATCGCTGGCAGTGTGTATCTTTAGCCCATAGTCTTGCAGGGCATCGGCCATTTCTTCCAATGCGTCGATATCATCATCAACGATGAGGACCGAATTATTTAGCATAGTTCCGTCGCGTATCATGGTGTGCCTCTTGTGAATCAGAAATTTAAGGTCAATGCACATCATAGGGGCCACATTTGTAAGAAATGTGCGTGTTTTATGTAAAATTGTGCAAAACTGATATGAGTTGATATATAGAGGTTTACTTAGAATCTCCTCGATCACGGTAACGTATTGATTTATTTAACGATAATGGGTAATAACAGGTATAATAGTGCACGATAATTCAGCATCCCATTACAAAACGCGTGCACCTATGAATCGTTATCGATGCCAAAAACAACTCTCGCTCGCCGAATTTGAATGGCCCTTCCAGGTAGCGCTCGACGGGCAAAACCGCTGGGTGATATTAAGCCGGTGTATTCCCTGGAATGAACTGGCAGAAGCTTATTACTGCAGTTTCTCTGTTGGCCAGGGACGTCCGGAGAAAGATGCCCGGCTAGTGATCGGCGCGGTGATTATCAAACACAAGCTATACCTGTCCGATGAAGAGACCGTGCAGCAAATTAAGGAGAACCCGTACTTGCAGTACTTCATTGGGTTAGCGGGTTATCAGAAGCAAGCGCCTGGATCAACAGCATCTTCCTGGTGATGAACCTAATCATTCCATCGAAGATCTTTTTTGTACCCTGGATAAAGGTGGTCTATCAGTCTTTGATACTGCGCTGGCTAATATGTTGGAAATTGTTAAGCCATCAATTAACAAATAAGCACCTCATGAAACGTGATATGGCTCGGGATGGAATTCTTGTGTCGGTCTATTGCTGAGTATTTGAGGAACCTCTACTTAAGTGACTGAAGAAAATCCCAGCCATCATCTAACGATTCTCGTGTTAGAGGACGATGTGGATACGCTGGATGAGGTTTCGGAAACACTTTCGGATGAAGGATTTCATACACTTCGCGCCGAAAGTGCCCTTGCACTTAGAGAATTGACGGAAAGCCACGTCATCGATCTTTTCCTCATCGATTTAAATCTTCCAGATGGGAATGGACTCAGTCTGGTAAGGGATATCCGTGGGAAGTCAGAGGTGGGTATCATCATTGTTTCTGGAAAAACGAGTGAAATTGACCGCGTCGTTGGCCTGGAGATTGGAGCCGATGACTACATTTCTAAACCTTTCAGCCCCAGAGAGTTGCTGGCCCGGGTGCAATCCGTTTTGAGACGGACAAAAGGTAGTACCTATCCAGACGCAATATCGGATTCGGCGGGTCAGCAGATAGTTGAGTTTCTTGGCTGGACATTAGATCTGGGGTCACACCATCTGGTTGCAGAGGATGGTAATGCGGTCGAACTGACTACCGCCGAATTCTATTTACTGAGGGCGTTCACCAAAGCTTCCAATCGGGTTCTTTCCCGGGATTTCTTGCTTGATCAGGTTCACGATTATGATTGGTATGGTTCTGACAGGGGAGTGGATGGTCTTGTCAGTAGAATTCGTAAAAAATTAAAACAGCCTGCCGGAACTTCTCCAATGATAAAAACCGTACGTGGTGTAGGGTACATGTTTACTCCAAATGTCAGGAAACGTTGAACCCCCCGCAAAGAGTTAAATTTTGGACCTTCTGTAAGTGGAGATATGCCAGGTTCTACGGGACGGCCAATCTTGACCGAAATAGGTTCAATCGCTGACCAATGAATTCAATTTCATTTTAGTACTCGTAGAACACGCGAACCGTCCTTGCGCGGATTTCCGGGAAAAATCTTTTAGTTGTGTTCAAAATTCCACCCGCTCAAGAAAATGAGCCTCCAACAAGCCGGGAGCGATTCAGGTTTGCATCGATAACAAAACCCGATTTACAGCTGAGGCAGAGACGACCGAGACTGGAATATTCACGGGGGGCTCAGGTTTTTTTCCGGGTTATCCCGCCGAGAGTTCCGAACCGAATTTACAATGCCGAAGGCCCAGACTCACTGGTCCTGATTCGTACCGCATTTTCCAGGTTAGTGACAAATATCTTGCCATCGCCAATTTTCCCGGTCCTGGCCGCGTCGATGATGGTGTCTATGACCTGGTCGACTCGATCATCGTCTATCGCGATGTCCAGTTTTACCTTGGGAATATAATCGACTACGTATTCAGCGCCGCGGTATAGCTCGGTATGTCCTTTTTGGCGCCCGAATCCTTTCACCTCGCACACGGTCATGCCGTTGATGCCAATATCTGACAGGGCCTCACGAACGTCGTCGAGTTTGAATGGTTTAATGATTGCACTGACTATTTTCACCTGGCCTCCGAATTGATACCTGTTCCCGGTCGCGAATGTGGACTGGAAATTAAACAGGCTGGAAAATTATGACATTTACTTCGAGCTAATGGAATGATTCGACGATTAAATTAACCATGCTGGAAAACAGCCATCGATTCCACATGCGCGGTCTGTGGAAACATATCCATCACGCCGAGGTGGGTAAGCCGGTAACCGCTGTCACAAATTATCTTGCTATCCCTGACCAGACTCGAGGGCTGGCATGACACATATACTATAGTACTGGCGTTAAACCGGCCAATAACCCGAGCGATTTCCATTGCCCCGAGCCGAGGTGGATCGAGCAATATTTTATCGTATTGCTGGCGCATCCATGAATGATCGGGGTCGGGTTTGCTCAGATCCACAACGAAATACTCGCTATTGGTAATCGCATGTTCCAGTGCATTTTCCTTCGCGCGTACTACCATAGCCCGACCGACTTCGACACCGGTGACCCGCGCACACAACCGAGCGATCGGAAGGGTAAAATTTCCGAGCCCACAGAACAGGTCGAGCACCCGGTCACTGGGCTGCAAATCAAGAAAACCCAGGGCCTGCTCGACCATCTGCTGATTGATATTCGCATTGACCTGGGTAAAGTCGGCTGCGCCAAAATGAATATTAATATCGCCATTAGCCAAAGGGGAGAAACTGAGCACTTGCTGTTCGGGATATAAGTTGACGATGCTATCGGGGCCGCCAGCCTGTAACTGAAGCCAGAAGCCAGAACGCTTCGCGAACTCGGTTAGACGTCCAAGATCTTCATCGGACAGGGGTTTGAGATGGCGAAATACCAATACCACGTGATCATCATCGGCTGCTACCTCGATCTGGGGAATCGATTCCCTGGCGGCCAGCTTTTCGATCAACTCGACCAGGTCCTGTAAATGCTCACCAACCGCCGGTATCAACACTTCGCAGCGTGACATATCGGCCAGAAAGCTGGTGTTCCTTTCCCGAAACCCGACCAACACCCTGCCCTTCTTGCGGACATATTTGACCCCGAGTCTGGCTTTGCGGCGATACCCCCAGGCACTTGATCGTAGGGGTGGAATAGGCTGCTCTACTGCAACCCCGGCGTGCTGCATCATCTCTATGAGTGATTGCTGCTTGAAGGCGACCTGATTATCGTTATCGAGATGTTGCAGACTACAACCACCACACACCTGAAACGCGTCGCATTTGGGCTCGATTCGGGAGGCCGATGGCTGGATGACTTCGAGCGTAGTCGCCTGGTCATAGCGCCGACTGGTTTTTGTGAATTGAATTCGCACCCGTTCACCCTTGAGCGCACCAAATACAAAAACTGTCTTACCACCGATATGGGCTACACCGCGCCCCTCGTGCGACATACTTTCAATGTCGACTACCGCTGGCTCTGGCAGTTTTTTACGACGATGGCGTCTGGACACGGGCTTATTGCTCTATCCAGGCTTTTTCAAATTCAATCAGATGGGCTTGCCCCGAATCACGAAGCGTATCTCGCACCAGCTGACATTCTTCGTTATATTGGGTCGGGTCGTAATTCCCGCGGTTACGTTCATAGTTCAGATAGACCAGGTAGGTATTTAATACATCAGTTTCGCAGTAATCCCGAATTTCCTTGATACCGCCGCGTAAATAACAATCCCATATTTTGGACCCACTCATGCCCATCTTACCCGGAAACCCGCACAGGCTGGCGATTTCATCGAGAGGCGCACTGGCTCGCGGCTGATAAGCAGCAAGCACGTCCATCAGATCGGTATGTCTGTCGTGAAATCGATTCAGGTAATTATTGTATCGATACTGGCTATCGTTCTGACCGCTTTCCCAGTAATGTCCAGCATTAATTGGGTACAATAATGAACGGTAATGGATCACAGGCAGGTCAAATCCACCCCCATTCCACGAAACCATACGTGGCGTATAGCGTTCGATACCGCTATAGAAACGCTCGAGCAATTCCTGCTCGTCTGAGTCAAGATCACCGAGTGACCAGACTTTTAATCGATCGCTGGTACGCAGTACCGCCGAAATAGCGACCACTTTGTGTAAATGGTGTCGTACAAATTCAGTATTGGCTTCCTGTCGGCGTTTATGAAAAACTGCCTTGGCGACATCGTCGTCGGACAATCCGTGCAAATCGTAAAGCTGTCGACAACCATCAATATCCGGTATGGTTTCTATGTCAAATACAAATACATTCATGGTTGATAATAAATATCGGGATTAATACCCCAGCCTGTCTCAAGGTGCCCGGAAAACATCGGACGATAGATAGCGGTCACCGCGGTCGCAAATAATGGTGACGATATGTGCGTTATCTAACTCGCGTGACAGGCGTATAGTTGCGGCCACAGCGCCACCGGAAGATATACCGCAAAAAATTCCTTCTTCCTGCGCCAGCGCACGTGTAGTCTCCTCGGCTTCTTGCTGTGATACATCGATTATTCGGTCCACTCTTCCTGGGTCGTAAATTTTGGGCAGATAGTCCTCCGGCCAGCGCCGAATGCCTGGAATAGTCGCTCCGTCTTTGGGCTGAACGCCAACAATCTCTATTTTTGCATCGACTTCCTTGAAGTATCGCGAACATCCCATGATCGTTCCGGTAGTGCCCATCGAACTAACGAAATGAGTTAATGTTTTATCCGTCTGTCGCCATATTTCTGGAGCAGTCGTTTCGTAGTGAGCCCTCGGGTTATCTTCATTGGCGAATTGATCGAGTACCTTGCCCTTGCCCTGTGCCTGCATTTCTAAAGCCAGATCTCGCGCCCTGATCATACCCTCTTCCTTGCTGACGAGTACAAATTCGGCGCCATAGGCACGCATTGTCACCTGCCGTTCGCGGCTCATATTTTCCGGCATGACTAATATCAGGCGGTATCCCCTGGTGGCAGCTACCATCGCCAGTGCGATACCGGTATTGCCACTGGTAGGCTCGATCAGGGTATCTCCCGGGGATATATCTCCGCGTTCCTCGGCTTTTTTAATCATACTCAAAGCCGGACGATCCTTGACCGATCCCGCCGGATTGTTGCCCTCGAGTTTTAGAGAAATTCGATTGCCACTCGCACTATCCAGTCGCTGCAATGTGACGAGCGGGGTATTTCCTATATAATCCTCTAAAAACATATGTTTATCGCTAGCGAATACGGGCTAAAAATCCATTTTTAAAATTTTAATGACCCTATTATTTTACTGTAATGGAATATCGCATACTACGCGAATTCTTACCCTGGGGGAGTAGTCACCTGTGAATTATCGGCACTTTTTTCGCTTCTGCTGCATTTTGATTATTTTTATCGCGACGCTGGCAACAAGCGCCGAGGCGCAAGATACAGCCGAGGATGATTTTTTTGGCGAAGCACCGTTAATCTTAACTGCCTCTCGCATGAGTAAGCCGCTCGATGAATCACCCGCCAGCGTGAGTATTATCACCAGGAAAATGATCGAAGCTTCCGGTGCGCGTGAAATAGCCGAGCTGTTTCGAATGGTGCCCGGATTTATCGTCGGTCATTTCGATGGGGGCAAACCCCTGGTGACTTATCAGGGTATGGGCCGCGACTTAGCGCGCCAGATGCAGGTTCTGGTCGATGGCCGTTCGGTGTTTATCCCGTCGTTTGGCGGCATACCCTGGGCCAACCTGCCGCTTTTGCTCGAAGATATCGAGCGTATCGAGATTATTCGGGGTCCCAATGCGGTCACCTACGGGGCAAATGCTTTCCTCGCCACAATTAACATTATCACGCGCCACGCTGCCGAGGATTTTGGCGCGCGTTATTCGATTACTGCGAGTGACAATTCCAACCCGGATATCAAGGACGCTTACCTGCGTCTGGGCTTTCACCATGAAGACCTGGACTGGCGTCTCAGCGTCGGGACATTGAACGATGACGGCTTTGCTGATGTCAATGATTCCAGCGCAATCGATAAGTTCAATTTCAGGCTTGATTACCTTTCCAGCAATAACCAGTCATGGACTTTTCAACTGGGTAGCAGTGACAGTACCAGTGGTTTGGGCTTCCCCGATAACATCGAAAATATCGAACGCGATGCAGACGCGACCAACCGTTACCTGAATATACTGTGGGAACGCAATTCGGCACAAAGTGTCTCTAGCATACGCCTGACGCATACCGAGCAGGTGGTTACCGACAGTTTTTTGGCCGAAACCGAGTTGGAGATTTCAACCGACTTTTTTATCCCAATCACCGTTTTAATTGACTTTGGGCGAATTTCAAAGCGTACCGATTTGGAGTTGATACAGTCGCAGGAATTCAGCGACAATTTTCGGCTCGTATACGGCGGCAGCTTGCGCAAGGACCAGGTAAAGTCAATATTTTTATTAAACGACCTTAGCTTTCACGATATTGATACGGCACGTCTATTCACCTCGCTGGAGTGGCGGCTGGACCAAAACTGGTTGTTCGACCTGGGAGCCACGATCGACCGTATCATCTACAAATATGAGAACCAGCCGTGGGAGCGGGCCCTCTGTTGGGGAGCGAAGCGTTACTTGCCCAAAGCCAAGCTGGTAGGCTACCAGCACGCACGCGCGCCGCGGCTCTACCTGAATTACTACCTGGTTCCCGGCGAGGAAGCTGTGGCGCCGCTGCCCGACCGGGTGGTGACCATCGGCGAGCACACCGCCCGGCTTCTGTCTTCGGGTGGATACGGGCCTGGCCGGATCCGGGTAGGCGGCGCCCTACACATTACTGGCCTCGACGACCGACAGCCTTCGGGAGATGAGTCTTTGGTCCCGGCCAACGTTGGTCCGGTTCTGGTAGCGTGTTCCTACGGACTGGAAGAAGCCTCAGAGCTGGCAGACTTGGCGGCGCGGCTTTTCGACGAAGATGACGGTGTGAGCGTAGTAATAAAGTGCCACCCGGCGATGCCATTTCGAAGTTGTCAGCAATTGATGCGTGGACCGCTGCCCAAGCATGTCCAAGTGAGTGAGGAGCCCATCACCGATCTGATACCCAAGTGCTCCATCATGGTGTACACCGGGTCCATGGTCTGCGTGCAGGCGTTGGCAGCGGGACTGCCGGTGATACACCTTCGCCCCGAGTTTGACCTGGACATCGACCCGCTGGGCGCTGTGC
>JADFJT010000026.1:0-10498 GCA_022566015.1 Pseudomonadota bacterium
CCGGGCTAGTGACTGCCTGTTTGATATCTTGTCACTGTTGTCCCGTTAACCTGAAAACCGTCATTCCGGTATGCTTTTAGCCGGAATCCAGTGCCTTAATACTTAATTATATCAATAAGTTACAAAAGATTCCCGCCTCGGCAACTGCTCCTCGATAACTGCTCCTGCGTCGCCTAAAGCGCCTACTGTTGGTATTCTACTTACGGGCATCCTGCCCTAATGCGTCGCCTAAGAGCGCCTACTATTGGTGCTCTACCTCCGACGTATCGGAATGACGAATGCTGTTCCAATGATTCATGTCTAAAATGATCATAAAATATTTAATCTTAAGTGTAACAATAACTTAGTGGTTTAATAGAAAAGCTAACGGGACAGCAATGTTAATTACCCTTGAGTGCCGACATTAGTGGAGTCAGGAATTGACGACCTGTTTGTAGCAGCGATCCTAATTAATCAGGTATCGATTTAGTCATGCGCTTTTGACTGGAAAAAGAACTAGAATGCGCATTATTTTTTACCTTCCTGAATTTAATGCAATTTAAATTAACCCACCAGGATCGCAGTGCTCGCCGTGGCTGTTTGATATTTGACCGTGGTAAGGTCGAAACACCGGCATTTATGCCGGTTGGAACCTATGGCACTGTCAAAGCTATGACGCCGGAAGAACTGGTTGCTGTCGGCACGGAAATTATTCTGGGTAATACCTTTCACCTGATGTTACGTCCAGGAACCGACGTCATTAAAAAACATGGTGATTTACACGATTTTATGCATTGGCAGGGGCCAATACTGACCGATTCCGGTGGATTCCAGGTATTCAGCCTCGCAAAAATGCGCCAGATAGACGAGCAGGGCGTGCACTTTAACTCTCCAGTCGATGGCGCTCGAGTTTTTCTAAGCCCGGAAGTATCGATGCAGGTTCAGCGCGATCTGGGTTCTGACATAGCGATGATTTTCGATGAATGTACCCCGTATCCCGCAGCAGAAGAAAAAGTGCGCGAGTCGATGCGACTATCCCTGCGCTGGGCCGCTCGTAGCAAGTGTGAATTCGATGGTAATCCCAACGCACTGTTTGGCATCGTGCAGGGGGGTATCTATCCCGAACTTCGCGCCGAATCGGTCGCAGGATTAACTGCCATTGGATTTGATGGCTATGCTATCGGTGGGCTGGCGGTGGGTGAAACCCCCGATGAGCGAAATAGGGTTCTAGAGGGTTGTTTGCCGCAATTGCCAAATGACAGGCCACGTTATCTCATGGGGGTTGGTAAGCCGGAGGATTTAATCGAGGGTGTTCGGCGTGGAATCGATATGTTCGACTGCGTAATACCGACTCGTAATGCACGCACCGGTTTCCTCTACACGAATAAGGGAATTATCAGGATTCGTAACAGTCAATATGTAGACGATACCCGACCCCTGGATCAGGATTGTGGTTGCTATACCTGCCAGCATTATTCCAGGGCGTATCTTAGACATCTGGACAAATGTAGCGAGATACTCGGTGCGCGTTTAAATACGATTCATAATCTGTTTTATTTTCAGGATTTGATGCGCCGAATTCGCAGTGCAATCGAGGGAGACCAATACGAACAATTCAGTCAAAATTTTTATCAAAATTATCAGGCCAATGTATAGGGTCACGCTTGTGAGAAGCCTCCCCTGATGCCATAATACGCGCCGCCTCAAGGGAGGGGTTACGAAGGAGTGGCGTCAATCCCTCTAAATCAATTACTACTAAATTAAAGGTAAGCAAGCATGAATTTTTTTATAAGCGACGCGATGGCACAGTCAGCCGATTCCGCGTCGGGTGGCATTCTTTCGTTCCTACCATTGGTAATTCTGTTTGTGGTGTTTTATTTTTTACTGATTCGTCCGCAGCAGAAAAAAGCAAAACAGCACAAAAACATGGTCGCGGAACTGAAAAAAGGTGATGAGATTATTACTAATGGCGGCGTGCTGGGGAAAATTACCGACGTGGGTGAGAATTTTCTGACTTGCGAAATTGCCGAAAAAGTCGAAATAAAAGTACAGAGTAATGCGGTAAGCACGCTGTTGCCCAAGGGCACTATCAAGAGCCTTTAAATACTCATGGTAAATCATTACCCGCCGTGGAAAAACATTCTACTCATTCTGGTCGTTTTATTCGGATTGCTTTACGCGGCGCCTAATCTTTACGGCGAAGACCCGGCCGTGCAAATTTCGCATCGGGTGAAATTAATTGATGATGGTGAGCTTGGATTCATCAGAGATTTACTCGACAGCGAGGGCGTCAAATATCGCTCGATTGAACTGGGATCCGGTTTTATTTTAATCCGATTCGATACTGCAGCCGAGCAACTCCGGGCAAAAACACAAATTAGTAAATTGCTGGACAAGGTCGATAAACGCTATGGCGTTGCGTTAAATCTTGCACCGGCGACACCCGAGTGGATGACCCGTATAAATGCATTGCCGATGTATCTGGGTCTCGATTTACGCGGTGGGGTTCATTTTTTGCTGGAAGTCGACATCGAATCGGCAATCGAAAAATCGCTGAAACGATCTGCCGATGAAATTCGTGTTTTTATGCGCGGAGAAAAAATACGCTACAAGGCTGTACAGGTTGAAAGCCAGACGATTAAAGTTCGTTTTAGCGACGAGCAGATACGTGATTCTGCAAAAGAGGCGCTCGAAGACGAATACCGTGATTTCCTGTTTGCTGACAGTAAAGACACTCGTAGCTGGTATATCGATATTACCTTTCTTGCGGAAGTACTGGAGAAGGAAAAGAAAGCAGCGATCGAGCAAAATATCTCTACCCTGAAGAATCGCGTCAACGAATTGGGGGTGGCCGAGCCGGTAATCCAACGTCAGGGCGACGATCGCGTCGCTGTCCAATTGCCGGGTGTACAGGATACGGTACGTGCCAAGGAAATCCTCGGCGCCACTGCAACGCTTGAATTCCGATTAGTGTATGGAAGTTTCACCGACTGGAGTGCCGCAGCTGCGTCTGGTAAGTCACCCATCGGAGCAAGGTTATACCGAAGAAGCGATGGCAGCCCGGTCCTGTTGAAACGAAGTGTGATTGTTACCGGTGATCAGATAGTCGGTGCCGCGTCGGGAATCGATTCACGTTCTGGCACTCCGAATGTGTCCATTACGATGAATGCCAAAGGCGCTGATCGCATGAGTAAAATTACGCGCGACAATATCGGCAAGCCAATGGCGGTTGTGTTCATCGAAGACAAGTTCGAATATCGCGAAGTGAATGGCAAAAGAAAGCGTTTCAAAACCACCGAGACGCAGGTTATCAACGTCGCTACGATTCGCGACCAGCTCAGCAAGCGCTTCGAAATATCTGGCCTGGACAGTACCCGTGAAGCCAGAGATCTGGCTCTTTTATTACGTGCCGGTGCATTACGAGCGCCGATGTTGATAGTAGAGGAACGTACAGTTGGCCCTAGCCTGGGTCAGGAAAATATCGACAAGGGATTCAAGTCGGTAGTCATCGGTTTTATCGCGGTACTAATTTTTATGGCGGTTTATTACCGATTATTTGGCCTCGTGGCAGATCTGGCACTGACGCTAAATTTGGTATTGCTAACGGCGGTTTTGTCCCTGTTACAGGCAACCCTGACGCTCCCGGGTATCGCTGGAATTGTATTGACTGTGGGTATGGCGGTCGATGCCAACGTACTCATATTCGAACGTATTCGAGAAGAGCTCCGGCTCGGCAACACACCACAGGCATCGATTTATGCGGGTTACGAGAAAGCATTTGGAACCATCATGGATGCCAATATCACTACCCTGATCGTAGCGATCATCCTGTTTGCATTTGGTACCGGCCCGATTCAGGGGTTTGCGGTCACCTTGTCGATCGGAATCCTTACATCCATGTTTACCGCTATTTTCGGAACGCGGGCGGTAATCAACCTGGTTTATGGCCGAAAATCGGTTCAGAAACTGGCAATTTAGACCGGAAACCTGAGTAATGGGCAAGAAACTTTTTATAGACTTTGACTTCATGGGATTACGCAAATTAGCAATGGGTTTGTCGGCAACCCTGATACTAATATCCCTGATCAGCCTGGCCACTTTGAAGCTAAACCTCGGAATCGACTTCACCGGTGGCAGCGTAATCGAAGTCGGTTACGAACAGGCTGTCGAGTTGCAGCCAATTCGTAATATGCTGGAAAGCAACGGTTTTGGCGATGCGATCGTGCAGCATTTCGGTAGCGCAAGCGAAGTACTGATTCGGCTCGTACCCAAAGTTGATCAGGATAAAGCGGAACTCAGTTCGCAAATTATCAACTTGTTGAGCGATGCTAGTACCGGCTCATTCGATGTACGAAGAGTTGATTTTGTGGGACCCCAGGTCGGACAGGAGTTGGCCGAAGATGGCGGGCTTGCAGTGCTTTATGCATTGATTTCAATATTGATTTATGTGTCGATAAGATTCGAGTATCGTTTTTCACTGGGCGCGGTGGCCGCGTTGATTCACGATGTAATTATTACCTTAGGCATCTTTTCATTGCTCCAACTCGACTTTGACCTCAGTGTACTCGCCGCAGTACTGGCGGTTATCGGTTACTCCCTCAACGATACTATCGTGGTTTTCGATCGCATCCGTGAAAACTTTCGAAAAATTAGAAAGAAGACATCCCTGGAAATAACCAATACATCGATCAATCAGACTTTTTCACGCACCTTGATGACCTCGCTAACAACTCTGCTGGTGTTGCTATCGCTATTTTTTCTCGGTGGTGAAGTAATCCATTCCTTCGCGTTGGCACTGATTATTGGCGTTCTGGTGGGAACCTATTCTTCAATCTATGTTGCAACGACGACCGCGCTCGCGCTCGGTATCAAACGTAGCGACCTATTGATACCTGAAAAAGATTCCGAGGAAATGGCTCGCCCTTAATTATTAGTTATAGGGAGGATAGTAAAATGCATCTAGACCCAGAATTGGTCGAAGAATTGAATCTGCTCATGCACATACTTACGAATTCCTCACCCGAGGATGTCAATATTTCCGCCAATGCCGACCCCGCAATGATAGCGGCGGCGCGACGGCTGTTTGATAAAGGGCTGGTATCAACGGAGCTGGGTGGCCAACTGACCGATGCCGGCAGAGAAGCCGCCGACCATATAGTTCGATTGACTAATTTGATGTCCCCTCCGTTGGAACCGATTTAAAAAACCTCGTTTTGTTGACCCCTGGAAAGAGTAACCAGTGGTTACGCCCTGCCTACTGAGCCCCAGTTATTGTTGTCATTCTAATGTCCTGCCAATTCTGCGCCTCGCGCCAGGTACGCCTCTATCAAGTCTGGCACAGTCCCTGCATATATCTCCGGCATAGCTTATAGCGGAGATAGTAAATGAATCAAGCTCTTTGGATAGCCAAGACCGGTCTGGACGCACAACAAACGCGTTTAGCGGTTATTGCAAACAATCTTGCCAATGTCAGTACGACCGGATACAAGCAGTCGAGAGCAGTATTTGAAGACTTGCTTTATCAAAATTTGCGCCAGGTTGGCGG
Organism: Pseudomonadota bacterium; assembly: GCA_022566015.1. Taxonomy (GTDB): domain Bacteria; phylum Pseudomonadota; class Gammaproteobacteria. Next base: position 5,525 of record JADFJT010000026.1, read on the forward strand.
ACAAACTTCGCAGGATACGCGTTTGCCCTCAGGGCTTTCGCTAGGAACAGGCACACGGGTAGTCGCCACTGAGAAAATACACACGCAAGGAAATATCGAGACCACTGATAACTCACTCGACCTTGCCATCGACGGTAAAGGATTTTTTCCCAATACTGTTGCCCGATGGTACCGAAGCTTACTCGCGTGATGGCAGTTTTAAAATATCCGACCAGGGGCAACTGGTTACCGCCAGCGGCTATACATTGCAGCCTGGAATCACAATCCCGGCTGATACCCAGTCGGTTACCATCGGCAGCGATGGAATTGTCAGTGTATCGCTACCCTCACAAGCTGCTCCGGTAACGATAGGCAACATACAACTCACTAATTTTATCAATCCGGTTGGATTGCAGTCTATCGGTGAGAATCTCTACCTCGAATCGGCTGCCAGTGGCTCGCCGCAGGCTGGTACCCCAGGCCTCACTGGCCTCGGCCGTTTAAACCAGGGTTCGCTTGAGGGCTCGAATGTCAATATCGTCGAAGCAATGGTGGGCATGATAGAGACTCAACGCGCCTACGAAATGAACTCGAAGGTAATCTCCACCGTAGACGGCATGTTGCGATACCTCAACAACAATATCTAGCCCGCGTACTGAACGAAGGCGGTAATTGATTTTGAGTTTGAACCATAAAATACGAGGATTAAGTATGATTTATTTAGTTTTCAACCGGAGTAGATTTTATCTGAACTTCCTTCCTTTCATACAATGTGCTGGCGGATGACATTTTGACCGGTGCATTCAAGCGTGCCGATAAAGCGCTTTACCAGGCCAAGCAAGCGGGCAGAAATCGCATCAACATCGCCTAATTTAAGAAGTATCTGGCCTACCTGGCTAAAGTAATAATCGTTTTCGCCGACAATATCGATACAATTTTTCATAAATCTGCATCTATTACATTTCTATTGTAATCACTGGGTGGAAACAGTATGAAAATAGTCTATAAATGTAGTTTAGAAACTAATTCATTTGAATCAGCCTTGCAGCGTGCGATCGTACCAACCAGTGAGAGGAATAAATTAAATGACCGTTAATACAACAGTTTCCGATGGTGGAAATAAAGTACATATATCAGTGGGAGGTAAATTTGACTTCCAGCTTTACGACGAATTCAGAGCCGCTTACGCCAATACCAGGGGTGAGGGAGCACAACATATAGTCGACTTATCTGCGACCGAATACCTTGACAGCTCGGCCCTGGGTATGCTGTTATTACTGCGCGAACATGCGGGCGGGGAATCTTCCAACATCCGCATTAGCAAGGAGTCACCGGAAGTGAAGAAAATCCTTGATGTCGCTAATTTTGAGAAACTGTTTAATATTTGAAGGAATTAGTAATTAATGTCAGATTATGCGGAAAAGAGAGATTTTCAGCGAATGGTGATCGATTGCGCATTCAGCTTCTCAAAAAAAGATGAGAAGCAGTCCCTCAAAGGCCACGTCGTTAATCTAAGTAGCAAGGGGATCCTGTTTACCTCAAACGAAACTTTCGATGAAGGCACTATGCTAGACATTGTTTTAACTCCCAGTAACTCATTGACCCCCCCGATGGAAGCCTCGGTAACCGTTACCCGAATTATCGATAATAATTCAGTCTATGAAATCGCCTGCGAAATCGAAGAAATCAAATAGACAAGGTCGATCGGATTAGCCTCCCCGGCATCGTCGATCTTGATTGCACTTTTGTGTGTGATTACGCAGTGCTCTAATTCCAGGTTATCTCGACACCCCCTATAAAATTCAGCGTAGATCTGGAGCCAGGTTTCCCCAGGGCTCCTTTTCAATTTGCATCTCAATAGATTTCCCCCAGATATAATCAGAGATTCCTTAGCTTGCCCAATTTTTCAAAATTGTATTTCACCAACTCATCTCGCTCGAGTCCGACATCGTAAGCAGGCGATCGAATCAGTTCTGCATTATCAATTTTAATGTGAATGAAATCCTTTATTATCGATAAATAGTCCGACCAGTACTCTTCGAAGCGAGGCACTAGCGCTTGCCCCAATTCAGACTCTTTTTCGATCACCTCGGCCTGCCCGGTGACTCGAACAGCAACACGTGCGAGTATATCGGTAAAACTGACTTCAACTGAAGGTCGTACAATCAGATTGGCCCTGGTTCGTGGGGACCGGATATTGCCGAAGGCTATACAGCTATCATTAATGATGACGAAAGTTGCCTTGGGCGATACTGAAGGACTACCATTGTCGTTTACGGTTGCAACGGCGCCTGCGCTGTAATTGCGGATGATTTGCTTCATTTCACCAGTCAGCTTGCCCATGATTGGCTCCTTAATATTCTCGACGCAACCAGTAACGACAGTATTTTACTGAGTTCGATTTGTTTCAATTTAATGCCTCTATAATTTAGTAATAGTGTAGTGGCTACATACACGAAAAATAAGCGGTTGAGATTTTTTATTCGGTAATCTGAACTCGCAAACCTATGTTTTCATAGTCATAGGTCCGTTCCTGTCAGTATTTCATTCATCCTCCTGGTATCAGCCTGTTGGCAGAGGCATAAACTAATTAAAATGGGTGCCACCGAGGAGAGGAGCCGCCGGGTGCTGTAACCAAACGATTGAAAAATATCCAGTTAAGGCTGCCCTGGATTATTACAGGTTGTAATTTCTCCCGAACACCTCTGAAATACCACTAAGTTAGTTTGAATAATGACTAACCACATAGTCATTCACCATTTTCATAAATTCCTCTGCGATTTTGTCTCCCTTTAAGGTGACTGTTTTTACACCGTCTTCGTAGACGGGCGCCACTGGTCGTTCTCCAGTGCCGGGTAAGCTGATTCCAATATTCGCTTGCTTGCTTTCCCCAGGTCCATTGACAACGCAACCCATGACTGCGACGCTCATTGCCTCTACACCCGGAAAATTGTTTTTCCAGTTTGACATCGACTCATCCAGTTGTTGCTGAATTTCCTTAGCTAGCACCTGGAAATACTCGCTCGTCGTGCGCCCGCAGCCGGGGCAGGCCACCACGCTCGGGGTGAATGAGCGAATGTCCAGCGCCTGGAGTATCTGTTGCGCTATCTTAACTTCGCGGTCACGAGAAGCCCCGGGTTCCGGCGTCAACGAAACCCGGATTGTGTCGCCTATACCCTGATTCAATAAGATAGCCAGCGCCGAGGCTGAGGCAATAACACCCTTGTCACCCATACCCGCCTCGGTTAGGCCGAGGTGCAGGGCATAGTCACACTGTCGCGCCAGGTCCTGATAAACCATGACCAGATCGGCAACTCGGCTCATCTTGCAGCTAATAATGATTCGACTGGCATCAAGTCCTATATCCTGAGCGAACTGAGCACTTGTCAGTGCAGATTCGACGACAGCCTGTCGGGTGATTTCGGGCAGGCTAAGCGGGTCGGCCAGATTAGCATTGCGGGTGAGTAGCCCAGCCAGCAATTGCTGATCCAGACTTCCCCAGTTAACGCCAATTCGAACCGGTTTATCGTATTTGCAGGCGATTTCGATCATTTCGCTAAATTGAATATCACGCTTTTTCCCACGACCCACGTTGCCGGGATTGATTCGATATTTTGCCAATGCGCGAGCGCAGGCATCCTGCTGCCTGAGTAGTTTATGGCCGTTAAAATGGAAATCACCGATGATCGGAATAGTATAATTCTGTGTGTCTAACTGTTCGACTATGTGCGGTATAGCTTTTGCCGAACTCTCGTTGTTCACCGTGACCCGTACCAGTTCCGAGCCGGCATCGCCCAGAAGTTTGATTTGATCGACTGTTGCGCCGATATCGGCCGTGTCGGTATTGGTCATCGATTGAATCACTACCGGCGCACCACCACCGATATTTACCTGTTTTACCGATACCGAGCGTGTTTTGTGGCGATTGATTGGGGACATTCAGTTTAAACGTATAGGAAATGCCTCCAATAGTAATGAACAATCGGTTGTAGTTAAAGAAATAACAATGATAGTTCCATTACAGAGCTTCCCTAAATGCTTGCAAGTCATTTAAAATCTGCATTTTACTACGACAGGGCTCACCCAGTTGAAAGACATTACCGTCATCGCCTTCGATCTTGACGATACCTTATGGCCCTGCATGCCAGTCATCGATCATGCGGAAGCGACACTATACCAGTGGCTGGAGCAGCATTACCCGCGTATTAGCACGGCGTTTAGCCCGGGCGAACTGATCGAGCAACGCAAGCAGTTTATGACCCGGGAGCACCGTTTTACGATCGATCTGTCGCTGATGCGCCACGAGTTTTTAAAATACCTGGCTATCGAAGCACGATACGATCCTGAGCGTTTTTCCAGAGACGGGTTCGAAGTGTTTTACCTGGCCCGGCAACAGGTAAGTTTTTATGATGACGTTATTCCCTGCCTGGAGCGGTTGAGCAAAAAATTTAAATTGGGGTCGATCAGTAATGGTAATGCCAGTGTCGAAAAAGTAGGGCTGGGGCATTTAATCGAGCATGCGGTCAGCGCCTCGGAATTAAAAGTAGCCAAACCCGACAGTCTGATTTACCACAGTTTGGTAGAACATTTTAAGGTCGAGGCACATCAGGTCTTATATGTCGGCGACGACCCACTGTTCGATGTCGTGGGGTCGCTCGAAGCAGGGCTCAAAGCTATCTGGATCAACCGTGAAAACAGGCTCTGGCCCGACGATCTGCCACCACCCCGGCACCAAATATCCGATCTCCACGAATTAGAAACGCTGCTCGATAATTAACTTACTTCTGCCTGTAATAATTTTCGGGGGCCAAGAACTCTGGATTGTGTAACCACCGGTATATTTTTACAGGAACGCCGTTAACCCATCCATGGGGGCTCGTACGCGACGTCCCTGTCGCGTAACGTCCTGTAAAAACATCCCAGCGATCACACTTAATTAGTGAGGCTGCCTCGGGGGAAGGGCTCAAAACCTTATTTTTCAAGGACGAAACGGTC